>NZ_JACDWU010000296.1:0-226 GCF_016464045.1 Pseudoalteromonas sp. bablab_jr011
AACGTTCTTTAACAATATAAAGCAATCATCTGTGTGGGCACTCGTACAGATTGAGTTCTAACAGTCGAGCTACTTAGGTAGTAAGACAAACAAATTTAGAGTCTCAATGTTTTTTCCTTTAATGGAAAGTGAGTGACCAACGGAAATAAGTTTACTTATTTCAGCACAGTCAATTCAACATCGAAAGATGTTAAATAAATTCAGAATTCATTGAGCATGTCCGCTC
>NZ_JACDWU010000297.1:0-1225 GCF_016464045.1 Pseudoalteromonas sp. bablab_jr011
CACGGCAAGATCATTATAAATTGAACTTATAGAATATGTAGTGATCAGATCAAGGCATAATAATCACCTTGGTCACGTAAAATATGAGCGCTACTTTTCTGAAACACTTTAATTCAATTACCGATCCTCGCATTGAACGCTGTAAAAAGCATGAGCTTATCGATATTCTCCTTTTAGCCATTAGTGCAGTAATCTCCGGTGCACAAGGATGGGAGGATATTGAAGATTTTGGGCATCTAAAACTTGATTGGTTAAAAAGATATGGCGCTTTCAACGCGGGTATTCCAAGACACGACACCATAGCCCGTGTCATTTGTCGGTTAAAATCAGATGAAATAGAGCATGCATTTCAATCTTGGATATCTTCACTTATTGAAACCACGGGTGCTGATATTATTGCTATGGATGGAAAAACTGCACGTCGTTCATTTACAACCAAAGATAGAAAAAGTGCTTTACATACCGTCAGTGCATGGAGCTGCCAACACCAGTTAGTTTTAGGGCAAACAGCCGTTGATAGCAAAACAAATGAAATCACAGCCATACCTGAGTTACTCACCATGCTAGATATTGAAAATAGCATCATTACACTTGATGCTATGGGCTGCCAGCAAGAAATAGCGAAACAAATAATTAAACAAAAAGCTGATTATATCCTAGCGCTCAAAGGTAACCATTCAGGTATGCAGAGTGAATTAGAAGCTTGGTGGCACAAGAGTGAGCGCGAAGGATTGACCAATAGCAACTATGATAAACATACCGAAATAAGCTCAGGGCATGGGCGCATTGAAACAAGAGTTTGTCAGCAATTGCTTATTGATAAAAGCTGGTTAGATAAAATCTACCAATGGTCTGGCTTAAAGAGTGTTATTCAAGTAACCGCTGAGGTTCACGATAAATCATCAGGTACAGACACGATAGAAACGCGTTGGTATATTAGTTCGTTAGCGTTAGGTGCGGAGCAAGCACTTAATGCGGTACGAAGCCACTGGCAGGTTGAAAGTATGCATTGGATGTTGGATATGAACTTTAGGGAAGATGAATCAAGAATCCGTAAGAAGCAAGGACCCCTTGTTTTTAACGTAATGAGAAAAATAGCCATGGCGTTATTTAAACAAGATACAACTAAAACAGCCAGTATGGCGAGAAAAAAGAAAATGGCAGGGCTAGACGATGATTATCGCTCAACCCTGTTAGAATCTGGGATTAAAATGCGCTAGCCGTG
>NZ_JACDWU010000298.1:0-508 GCF_016464045.1 Pseudoalteromonas sp. bablab_jr011
AACGCTTTAATCCAGCTAAATTCCTCGAATGGCTTAATTTCCTTGAGGAGAGAAGCCATATCTTTGTAAAACAGGAATGTTTTATCGTATTCATAACGACGCATATTTTCAGACAACAACAGATTCCAAATGCCACGCGCTATCGCACCAAACTCAATGAGCTTAACTTCTTGTTCTGGCGTAGGGTTTAGCCTGTAGTTGTATCTGAGCGTCTTTTTCATATACTGTATAGACTACTGTATAAGGCCAAGTTGTCAAGATGGAATATGAAACTAAATCTCACTGCAAATATCTAATTTCGCTTCATTTAATTTTGGTGGTTAAGTACAGAAAACCTCTGCTAAACGGAAGGCTGGGTGAGTTTGTTAAGAAAACGGTTTTCGATGTTTCTCTATCATCTGACTTTAGGATCGAAGAGGTTGAGATAGACAAAGATCACATTCATATGCTGATTACAATCGGCACTCGATATTCAGTAGGCCAGCACGCAAGGAGGATTAAGCAAGCC
>NZ_JACDWU010000299.1:0-376 GCF_016464045.1 Pseudoalteromonas sp. bablab_jr011
AGGCAGACCAAGGGTGTTGATCTTATTTAGCGCCTTCACTTTGATCATCGCTTCAACCAGTTGGCGATTGTAATCACGCGCATTTAGCTTAGCCCCCATCAACTGTTTAAAACGGTACATCGCTGTTTCTGCTAATGAGCGAACATGATATCCACTGAGCTTTTTCCATTGTGTGATTCCTAACTTATTGCACAACATGACAGCCTCATTGCGTGGATGCTTATCAGTCCACAGGCGTGCATTCTCTCTCGGCGGGATAACAGGTATCGCGCCTTTTTCAGTTATTTCTGCATAGCAGCGGCGGCTATCATAAGCACCATCAGCGCTCACTCTATCTATACGCCGACGTAATGGTCTTATCAAATCTTGGAGGGTC
>NZ_JACDWU010000300.1:0-1743 GCF_016464045.1 Pseudoalteromonas sp. bablab_jr011
AACCCTCAACTGAATCAATAGTCTAATTATATAAATATCAGTATATTAAGTGAACTAAATGTATAGATTAATAGATCATAAGCAGAACATACTTAGACCAAAAGGTGATCAGAGTTTTCACACAGTCTGTGCCATGAGCAGCCATTCATGATTAACTCGTTTCTGCCGTAAATACTTTAAGGGCGGCTTTGAACGAGAAGGTGAAAGTCAAATACTGGTTTCTCCGTTGCCGTTTCAGACAAAGAGCCGACATTCGCATTTTGGGATACTTGAGTGCGGTATATAGCGGGATTTAAAACTCAACTACTGAAGGCTTAAGTGTTCACTTTGCTTTGTAAGCGGACAGTCAAGAACGCCCGTCACAAACGCAAGCAACATGTTTCGAGTCGAACCGCAAAGCGGCGTTTTGTTAAAGATCACAGTTTAATAACTGCCAATATGTCTTCACCATCTTTATCCAACCACACTTCCTGAAAGCCAAAACTTGAATAAAAACCTTTGGCTACGGGGTTTTCAGGATCATAGCAAATTTCGATTTCTTTTACTTTGTCACTGGATTTGATTTCATTCAGGGCCAAATTTAGCGCAGCCCTACCAATACCCGCTTTTTGAAAACCTTGATCCACCATAAAGCGCCAAACAGACACTTTTGCAGGCGTTTCAGATACCCACATCAAAAAACCGACAGGTTTATCGTTTTGATAGATCGCTCTGCAAGTATGCCCGTGGCAGTAATGTGACTCAAGCAACGACCATATATTGCTCGCAACATAGTCCTGTTGCTCATCCGTGACGTCTAGGTCGCATACGGCTTCATAATTTGAACTTGTAACGTTTTCCAGTGTGATATTCATCGCATCCTGCATATTTTACTTATTTGTAATCACAAATTCATGAAAGCCTTCAGTCTCAGATGGCTCAACTTTTATTACATTCACGATTGGTAATATCGAAAAAAGTCTATCCCAAAACTTTAATGCTTCACGGTCTTTTTCATAAACGGCTACATGCCAATTTAATGAATTATCTAACATTAACTGGCGGACAACATACAAAGCGATACCTTTTCCTCGATACTTAGGTAAGATAAAAAGATCTGACAGCTCAGGCATTTCACGTTCTACTATCTCTGTTGGTTCCACAGTAATGAACCCTGCGATATTGCCCTCAACAAAGATTAAGTAAGCGTCACAATCTTCTTCATCAGCAGCGACATCACTAAGATATTCTTCATCAATATCAAATCTGCCAGAACTATTGATATCTTCGTTATCAAAAGCACTTTGGTGATATTGATAGAATTGCCAAAGCATTGAAAATACGGGTGAATCTACTTTGGTTAATTTTCGTAGTACTATGTTCATTTTTATATCCAACAACTTTATCAGAGGACATTTTCCCTATTTTAGCTCGAAAACGTCACTATTTTATTAACTTAATTAATAGCAAATAACGTAAGTGATTGCCAGATATGAATATTATGCTTTCTGTGGCATATATAAACATGTAAAAAAGAGGAAAGTTTTCTGTTATTCCTACTAAGTTGTGGACGACTCACCTGAATGACCGCTTATCGCTCTTTTGAGGCATTCGCCTAAACACGTTTTGGGGCGTGCGACGTGAAGTCGTATGAAGCGCTGTTCACCGCTTAATGAGTGAACCATCTGTATCACCAGATGATCCTAGGAGCCTGAATAAAGTAGCGGCTCTGACAATGTAACGAAGGTTGGTATGCGCCAATCG
>NZ_JACDWU010000301.1:0-283 GCF_016464045.1 Pseudoalteromonas sp. bablab_jr011
CACATTTAACTCGACTACTTTGCACCCTAACTGCTCACAATAAACTTGTATGCACCTGTAAACATCTCTGCCTACTTTGTTCTTCAATATTCTGAACCTATACTTTGGTGTCCAGACTATATGATATTGACATCGCCAATAAACATGCGATGCTTTCTCGTATCTACTCATGTTTTTTCCTTATATGACTTCGCTAAAAATCAAGTAAGGAATTAACATGAGTATTTTTTCAGGCAAAGCCTAAATGATGATAACCACCTACTGAAGTAGGTGGTTTAGGGCC
>NZ_JACDWU010000302.1:0-45143 GCF_016464045.1 Pseudoalteromonas sp. bablab_jr011
AAGCAAATTGCGCACATAGAAAAGGCGCTCAATGCGAGGCCGAGAAAATGTCTAGGGTTTAGGCAACCAGCGGTAATATTCGATGAATTACGCAAAGCAGCCTAATTTAGCGAGTGGTGCACTTCGGACTTGAATTCGCGGGTAAATAAAGATGAAATACAGGTACAAGATGAGGTGCCAGTATCAAACCTGCAAGGTATAAAAGATAAACAACATTGGTTAAATGTTTTTGGTAATGAAAATGATGCTAAAACACTAGCAGAGGTGTTTATTACGAGCTTGAAACAAGATCTAAACACGCTAACTGCACATGTGGATAACCAAGATATAGAAAAAATTCCCCCTGCTATTCATAAACTTAAGGGGGCTATTGTGATGTTGCAATACCCACCATTATCAAAAGTTATAGTGAGTACTGAAAATCGCTTTAATCAAGAAAAAGAGACGTTAATAGTCAGGGAATTAATTGTAGAGTTAAGCGACGTGATCGAAAAAATAAAGTTATGGTTATAATAAACTTAAATTAGATTATTTTATTTTTTCACCATATACTAAGCTGTGTATTGATATGTATCTTTAACTTTTATAATTAAGAGAGCTTTAAATGAAAGAAATCCGATCTTTTGTCAAATCTGCGTCTTTAACTGAACTTGAAAAAGCAAAACAGTTAATTGATTCAGCTATCGAGAAATATACTCAACAGCAAGAAGCTAAAAAAGAAGTACTCGATCTGTTAAAAGAAAAAGGACTTACATTAGAAGATTTACAAGATGTAGTAGGCACAGATAAGCGTACGAAAGTAAAACCTAAATACCGCATCGAATACAATGGTGAAATTATTGAATGGACAGGCCGTGGTAAACGCCCTAAAGCATTCCAAGGTGTTGACTTAACTAAGCACCTCGCTTAATTTCACCCATATGAACTTTTAGGGAAGCACATGCTTCCCTTTTTTGTCTTTATTACTGCACAAAATAATGAAATACGTACTTAGACCTTATCAGCAAGAGGCCGTACAGCGAACGGTTAGCCACTTTAAGCAATCGGACGAGGCGGCACTGATTGTATTACCAACAGGCGCGGGCAAAAGTTTAGTGATTGCTGAATTAGCACGTATTGCTAAACAGAAAATTTTAGTCTTAGCGCATGTTAAAGAGCTCGTAGAGCAAAACGCGCAAAAGTACATCAGCTTTGGTTTTGAAGCGAGTATCTTCTCTGCAGGGCTTAAACAAAAATCGCTTAAAGAACAGGTTACGTTTGCAAGTGTGCAGTCACTAGCGCGCAATACGGCGCAACTTAGTGATACGTATTCATTGCTCATTATTGATGAGTGTCATCGCGTCAGTGGGGATGATCAAAGTCAGTATGGTCAAGTGATATCCAGCCTTAAAAAACAGAACCCCCGGCTAAAAGTATTGGGGTTAACCGCGACTCCTTTTCGTATGGGAATGGGGTGGGTTTATCATCATCATTATCATGGCTTTGTAAGGGGAGATAAAGACGCACCCTTTAAAAAGTGTATTTTTGAGTTACCGCTTCGTTACATGATTAAACATGGCTATTTAACGCCGCCTCATGAAGTAGACGCAGCCATAAGCCATTATGATTTTTCATCTTTACCCAGCGATTCATTTGGACGCTATAGTGCTGAAAATATGAATGCGCTCCTCAAAGATAATACCCGCGCAACGAAGGCGATTATTGAGCAGGTTATTGACTACAGTGAGCATCGGCACGGCGTCATGATTTTTGCGGCAACAGTCATGCATGCCAAAGAAATCGTCGGCTACTTGCCAACTGACAATACCGCATTAATTACTGGTGATACAGATAACAACGAGCGCGACACTATCATCAATCAATTTAAAGCGAAAAAGTTGAAATTTTTGGTCAATGTGTCTGTACTCACCACCGGATTTGATGCGCCGCATGTCGATTTTATTGCCATTTTGCGTCCAACCGAGTCAGTCAGTTTATACCAGCAAATTGTTGGCAGGGGGCTTAGATTAAGTGAGGGGAAAAAAGAGTGCTTAGTGATTGATTACGCAGGCAATGGCTTTGACTTATTTTACCCAGAGGTGGGCAGTAAAAAAGCCCAAAGTGACAACGAACCTGTGCAAGTACTGTGTCCTGGTTGTGGCTTTGCGAATATTTTTTGGGGAAAAACAGATGCCGCAGGCAATGTCATTGAGCACTTTGGGCGTCGCTGCCAAGGTCTTCTAGACGATGATGATGGCACGCAAATACAGTGCGACTACCGTTTTAGGTTTAAAGAATGTGAGCAGTGCGGTGAGCAAAATGATATAGCAGCGAGGCAATGCCAAGCTTGCTCAGCCATGATGACAGACCCCGATGATAAGTTGCGTGAAGCCCTTAATTTAAAAGATGCGTTGGTGCTTCGCTGTAGTGGTTTATCGGCACAACTTATCGCAAATGGGCTGTTGAAAATTAGCTATTTTGATGAGGATGGTGCCAGTTGCGACGAAGTTTTTAATCTTAGCAACGACACAGGCCGTTTTATCTTTAACAAGCAATTTGGTCGGCGAGCTCAAAGGAATAGTGCCCCGATTACCTGGAAAACAGCAGAACAGGTTATTGAACAACAACATGTATTGGTCGCGCCAGATTTTGTTATTGCCCGAAAGAACAAAAAGTATGGTTGGAAAGTTGCCCAGAAACTATTTGATTATCAGGGTAATTATAGAAAAGCCAATCAATTAAAGTAATCAACGCCTGCCATATGCAGGCGTTATGTCGCGTGTTTATTCGTCAGCCATTAAACCCCAACCATCACCATAGCCGTTGTGGCTATTTGCGATGCTCTCGAGGTATTGTTCAGTTTGGCTTAATAGCGTGTGGTCAGGGACCATTTCAACACGTGTAACGACTTCCCACACCCCGGTGTCGGGACACTTTACTAACTCTGTTGCAGGCGCTAGTTCATCACTTGCAATTGCCGTTGCGAACTTTTCTGCTTCAGGTTTTTGTTCAAAAAGAATATAGAAATCTATTACTTGCATGCTGGTTAAATCAACACCAGCCGCTGCAATTTCTGCTAATAATTGACCATTTTCGTCGTCAGGGAAATGCATTTAATCGCTCATTCATTATAAATCTAGGAATTGTTAGCTATTGTAGCGAAAATAATTGGTTAACGCGCACTAATTTTAACACTTCAATTATGTCAGTGGCTATTTCACTGTGCTAGTATCATTTTGTATTTATCTGATTTATGACACTTTCAAAAAAGTAAGGATATTTTTTGTACATTCGGCATTTCTTTTTTGTCTTTTTAATTTTATTTTTTTCACTGAGTAATAATGCATTTAGTGCTGAAACGATCATCAAAGATTATAAAATTCAAGGGGTCAATGGCGACCTTGAAAAAAACGTCGCGCTTTACATTAAACCGTTAATAGATGAAAAAACGTCTAAAGCCTTGCAGCGTCATGCTAAAAGCCAAGTAAAGGCGAGCTTAAAAGCACTGGGGTATTATAAGCCTGTCGTTAAAATAAAATTTGATAACGCCGAGCAGTTGATCATCGTTGATATAGAGCGTGGGCCAGTGACACGTATATCCGACGTCGATATTACCATTAGCGGGGCCGGTAAAGCGGATCCTGAGTTTATGGTTGCTGTAGATAGTATTAGTTTAAAACCGGGTGATTTTTTAAATCACGCTAAATATGAAGCGGCAAGGAAGCGTATTGAAAGTCAACTTTTAGAGCTGGGGTATTTTGATGCTAAATGGCATGCACATACCTTGGCTGTATCTCTTAAGAAAAACAGTGCGAAAATTACCTTCAATGTTGATACCGGTCCTCGTTATCAATTTGGTGAAATAACGATAGGTAATCAAACGCCAGCTGAAAAATACATTCGATCTTTAGCTGAATTTAAGGCAGGTCAACCTTACAAATCAACAGAAGTATCCGACTACAATCTAGCGCTCTCGAGTACCCCTTATTTTACGAGTGTACGAGTCTATGCCGACATAGCAAATCGAAAAGATGGCAAGGTGCCAGTGAATGTTGATGTTTTGCACAAGCCTGCAAATAGTTACGAAGTGGGGGGAGGATTTAGTACCGACCTAGGCCCAAAAGTGCGTTTTAAATGGTCTAAACCGTGGATTACACAAGACGGACACTATCTCGAAAGCAACCTGAATGTCTCTGAAAAGCAACAAGACATATCGTTAGGTTATACTGTGCCGGTAAATGATCCAAATGATGATTTATGGCGTTTTTCAGTTGGTTATAAGCTCGAAGATAAGCTGACGAATGATGTATACAGTAAAATTTTAACAGCCCAACTGCAGCGCCAGTGGTTAACTGATGATGAGTGGGTGCGTACTGCCTTTTTAAGACGCGATAGAGAAACCTACCAAATTGGCGATGAAGAGCAAAGCTCTAAAATGCTGATGCCAGGCATTAGTTACGCGAAAAAAGACACCGAAGGTGGCACAACACCTTACGAGGGTTATCAATGGCTTATATCTGCCGAATTTGGTTTAAAAGACATGTTTTCAACGACAAATATTTTGCGACTTCAATTACAGAACGCTTGGCTTACAACCGTTGCTGATCGTCACATGATATTTTTACGTGCCAATTTGGGGGCCATGTTAGTGGATGATATTGACAATGTGCCTTTTTCACTGCGTTTCTATGCAGGGGGAGACCAAAGTGTCCGTGGTTTTGCATATCAATCAATTTCTCCTGAAGATGAAAAAGGTCGCCTTATTGGGGGGAAATACCTAGCCACTGGAACTGTTGAGTATAACTATCAATTTGCAGAACATTGGCGAGCTGCCGTCTTTGTAGACAGTGGTACAGCGACTAATGATTTTACTGATCGTGTTGAAGTAGGTGCTGGTTTTGGTTTTCGTTACTTAACGCCCGTTGGACCCGTTCGCATTGATCATGCATGGGGGCTGACAAAAGAGAGTAAAAGTACCCGTTTAAGTATTACCATAGGGCCTGAAATTTAATGAACAAGTTTAAAAAAACGACGACGATTTTATCAGCCATACTAGTCAGCGTAGGCGTCATACTTTTTTGTTTATTATTCACCGCGCCAGGAAATCACTTTATTGCATATTCAGCTAATAAATTAGTAGATGGCTTGAAGATAAATTTACCGAGCGGGCGTTTTTTGTACAATGATGCATTCGATGTCTCGTACGATAAACAAGGACTCAAGTTTTCAGCAAAACAACTAAAAATTGATTTGTACTGGTGGGGGTGTGATGGTGTTTGTGTAGACAACTTAAGTGCGCAAACAATAGATTTAAAACTTGATACACCCCCCTCTTTGGCAGAAAACCCACAACCAACCGATACAGAAATGACTGACGGTGAGCCCACCACGGCTGAGCAAATAACGTTGCCGATAAATGTCACGGTTAAACGCATTGCTGTTAATCGTTTTACCTTGGAGCATGCAAGTGCTGATGTGACGGTGAGCAAATTAAACCTGACAGCCTATGCATCACAATCTGATATCAACGTACACGCATTTACTATCGCCGATATTGCAGTTGCATTGCATGAAGTAAAAGAAGCCCCAAAAAGTGCGCCGCTGAATGAGCTGCCAGCTCTACCATCACTTGATTTTACCTTACCAATTAATGTGCAATTGCACGCATTTAAGGTCGATAAAGTTGCAATAACTCCTTTTGCAGCTGAAAGTGCGCACGTTATTAACAACATTGAACTTGAAGCGATAGCGAAAGAGAGTGAAATCAGCGTCGAGAAATTGGCTGCACGTTACATTGACTGGCAGTTGAATACCCAGTTTCATGCGCGTTTAAGGGGTGATAATAAAGTTGATGCCTCGTTGTCTGTGGTTAATTCTCAGCACCAAGCAACTCTTGGCTTAAATGGGCGTTTAGGGGATTTAAACTTAAACCTCACTACGCAGGGTCAATACCCAGCTACACTGAGTGGTCAAGTCAATCTACAACAAACGAATTACCCGTTTAGCCTAAAAGGTGGCATTGATACGTGGCTGTTAGACACAGAAGCTGCGCAATTACGTTTATCTGACCTTGCTATCAGTATGCAAGGCGATGCGGATGATTACGCCATTAATGTCAATTTAACAAGTCGGCTAGGTGCATACCCTGCGATGTTAACTGAAATGCAGGCAAATGGAGGCCTTACACGAGTCAAAATTGATCAACTAAAGCTCAGTGCTAACGACAGCCAAGCTACGGTTAACGCATCAGCAGATTGGTCTGAGGGCGTGACAAGTCAGTTTTCAGGCACGTTAAGCGATTTAAAAGCTCAGTACTTAACGGATGCCGTAAGCAGTAATTTATCTGGCAAGTTTAATGGCTCCTTCACTCTAAAAGACGAGGATTGGCAGCTAATCTTAGCAAACACAGTGATTGATGGCACAGTAAATGATATCCCTGTGAACGTCGCCTCTGACTTTAAACTCGACAGCAGCCTTCACGCGAGTTTTGATAAGCTTGAGCTTAAAAGTGGAAATAACGAAATTACACTATCGGGTCAAGTCGATGATACATGGCTTGTTGACGGTAAAATCCGCCTTGATGCAAGTGAACAAAGTGTGCTTCCTTTGCAGGGTAAAGGAAGTGCAGACCTTAAATTGCGCGGAGCACGCCTTGAACCGACAGCCAATGTGAACTTGCTCCTCAATACTTTAAGTTATCAGGATATCCAAGTTGAGGGTTTAGCGTTAAACGGGCAGTTTGATTATGCTGCGGACTGGCAAACAGAGATATCGCTTATTTTGGATTCAGCTAGTTTTGCTGAGCACAAAATTAATCAGATTGAACTTAATGCCTCAGGTGACAAAACGGATCACCATGTCGTATTTTTACTGGATGCTGATCAAGGTAAAGTGTCGTTTGATTTAGATGGAAAGTTCACAAAGAACACGTGGCAAGGGGCGTTAAGTCAAATACTTGTTACCGATAATAAAGTTCGTTTTGGAACAGATAAAGCCATTAATGTCAGTGTAAATACGCAGACGCAAGACTTTAATGTCTCGGCACACTGTTGGCAAAGTGAAAAGTCTCAGTTGTGTGTAAACACCTTGCAGCAAACAAAGCAATTGGGTCAACTTAATGCGCAACTTGGGGCGTTATCGATACCAGAGTTTAAACATTTCTTACCTGATAATCTCGATTTAACCGGCTTAGCGCAAGGTGAGTTTGTTGCCAACTGGCATAACGCAGAGCTAAAAACCCTGCGAGCTAACATAAATATGCAAGAACTAGCTGCATCACTAATCGATGGTGCGACAGTTTATAAGCTACCGATTGAGGTCTTCAGCCTGTCTGCGATAAGTGATGCAGAAACGGCGAAGCTTGAAGCGACACTCGACTCATCAGTACTTGGAAAAGTAACCTCACAAATTAATGTAGAGGATATTCAAAACCAGCAATTACTCTCGGGTGATCTGGTTATTGAAAAAATTCTACTCACGAATATACAGCCTTTTATTGGCACGTTAGAGCAGCTAAATGGTGATATTAAGGGTCAGCTGGCCTTGGCAGGTTCATTAAAAGAGCCACTCATTAATGGTGAGCTTAATGTTGACAGCATTAACTTAGAAGGAGCAACGCTTCCTGTTTCATTGCAAAACTCACAGGTGAATATCGCTTTTAATAATCAAAGTGCGACAGTGACTGGTGAGCTAAAAGACAGTGAAGGGGGAGCGCTAAAGTTATCTGGGGGTGTTGATTGGCATGCAGATTTACCCGATGTAAATTTACAATTGCAAGGCAATGAGTTCTTTGTACGTGCGCAACAAGATGTCACCTTTAAAGTGTCGCCTGAGCTCACTATGTCATTAAAAAATAATGCCTTTAACCTTGAAGGGCAGGTTGTTGTTCCGTGGGGGCGGATTGCCATTGAAGAGCTACCCGAGGGAGCTGTGCAAGTCAGTGATGATGAAGTCATTGTGGATATTGAACAACAACAAGCTGAAAAAGTTCCTTTCGATTACGCTATCAACTTAAAGGTACTGGTTGAAAGAGACGTGCGTATTGATTCATTTGGATTACAGTCAAAAGTCGAAGGGGATATTAATATCAACATGGACCAAACGACACCGATGATTGCCACCGGAGAATTAAACCTTGTTGAAGGAACCTACCGCGCTTTTGGCCAAGATTTACAAATAAGGACAGGTCAAGTCGGCTTTAGTGGCTCTATAGATAAACCGTATTTAAATATTAAAGCTATTCGCAACCCTGATAACACCGCAAATGGTGTGGTTGCGGGTATTACTTTAACCGGGAATGTGGAACAGCCATCGTTAAAAGTGTTCTCAGAGCCGGCAATGGATCAAGCACAAGCATTGGCTTACTTATTGAATGGTCAGCCACTTGACGAAGGGGACAGCTCAACCGATGCAATGTTGACGCAACTATTATTAGCGCAAGGTGTTAACCGCAGTGAAGGTGTGGTATCTAAAATTGGCGAAAGCTTTGGTTTATCGGATGTTAGCTTGAGTTCTACAGGCAGTGGCGATGATACTAAAGTTGAAATATCAGGCTATGTTACGCCCGGTATTCAAGTGAAATACAGCGTGGGGATTTTTGATTCATTGAGTGAGGTGGCAGTGCGCTATCAACTCTTATCACAACTGTATATTGAAGTGACCAGCGGTCTTAATCGCACTGTTGATATTCTGTATAAGTTTGATTGGGATTAATAACCATACCAATCCGCAATAAGACTTAATCATGTTGAGGGACTAAACCTGTCGCTGCCTGTTTTAAAAATGTCTGATTTACGACTGCATGGATGCAGAGCAATGCAGGAGCAATTGCAGTGAACACCTCAATAACGATATTTTTGACTTGTTATCAACGAGGTTATATTGCCTCAACATAGAGCACTTAATTAAGCGAATCGTATCACAGTGCGTTGGGGTATTTTTACTTGCTTAATTGTTAAGAAGTTAATAGGCTGAATTGTCAATTACTTAAAAGATAATAATAATGAAATTTAGTCTATTAACGGTATGCGTTGCTGCACTTTTAACAGGGCCTATTCACGCTGCTGATAACGTTGAAAAACGCTCAGCAGCTGAAATTATTGAAACCGCAGATGAGTCTCAATGGCGCATTGTGCAACCAAACAACGTTCTTAAACTTACTCTCCCGACGGGTGCCGCGTATATTGAGCTCAATGATGGCTTGGCGCCTTTGCACGCCAAAAATATGCGACTACTCGCCCAAGAAGGTTTTTATCAAGGGCTGAGTGTTTATCGCTTTGTTGAAGGTTTTGTCGCGCAAGGTGGTGACGCGAATGAAACAAAGTCGGTTAAAAAGGCGAAAAAAGCGCTGCCTGCTGAATTTTACTTAAAAACGGATACACCGCTGGCGATCACTGAATTAAAAGGCCCAGATGGTTACGCAGTAAAAACGGGCTTTCTAAATGGGTTCGCGGTTGCGCAAAATGAAAGTCAAACACAAACATGGCAAGTGCATTGCTCCGGCATCTTTGCAATGGCTCGTGATAACGATATTAACAGTGGTGGCACAGAATTTTATGTCACTATAGGTAATGCACAGCGCTACCTAGACCGAAATATTACAGTATTTGGGCGTGTATTAGAGGGGATGGAGCACTTTAACCAATTAATGCGAAAGCCCATTGAAGGTGCGGTATTTAATCCTATTACAGATATGCAAGTTCTGGCTGATATTACAGACACTGATACAAGCCAGTTTAAAGTAATGAAAACAGATTCAACAGCTTTTAAACAGTTAATCGATGCGCGCAAAAATCGAGTAGAAGATTGGTTCGTTGAAAGCCCACATTACATCGACGTATGTGCCATGCCTATTCCAACCGAGCGAATAATGCCAAGTAGCAGTAATACTTAATCATTTTGAGGGATTAAACCTGTCGCTACCTGTGTTAAAAGTGTCTGATTTACGACTGCATGGATGCAGGAGGTAGAGCAATGCAGGAGCAAATGCCGAGAACACCCCAATAACGACATTTTTGCCTTGTTATCAACTCGGTTTGATTGCCTCAAAACTGTTCATTTAATTGAGCGAATTGGCATAAATAAGCCATGACCACCCAATAGATTATTTGATACAATGGTTGCCCTATTGGCAAATAACTATAAGGGTATCGGGTGGTTAACCTAGGTCCGCTGTTCGGCGAATTAAAAACATGCTTACGCAAAGATCAATTCATCCTCAAAAAACGCCTGCATGGCATCAAAAAAATAAACGATGAAACAAAGCAAGCGAACATAGCGCAAAAAATCGCGGATGATATTGCTCGCTCACAGCAATTGCGTGTTCAACGTATAGCGGCATTACCAACAGTAACCTATCCAGAGCAACTTCCTGTTAGCCAAAAGAAAGAGGATATTAAGCTGGCGATTGCCAACAACCAAGTGGTGATCATTGCAGGTGAAACTGGCTCGGGTAAAACAACACAAATTCCAAAAATGTGCTTAGAGCTTGGTCGTGGGGTAGAGGGCTACATAGGGCATACTCAACCAAGGCGTTTGGCAGCTCGCAGCGTTGCTAACCGTATTGCTGAAGAGATGCAATGTGAGCTTGGTCAGCAAGTCGGTTTTAAAATTCGTTTTAGTGATCAGGTCTCAGATAACAGTTATATAAAATTGATGACCGATGGTATTTTGCTGGCTGAAATTCAGCAAGACCGCTTTTTAAATCAATATGATACGATTATTATCGATGAAGCCCATGAGCGTAGCCTAAATATCGATTTTATTTTGGGCTATTTAAAGAATTTATTGCCAAAACGCCCCGATCTAAAAGTCATTATTACCTCAGCAACCATCGATCCAGAGCGATTTTCTCAGCATTTTGATGACGCCCCGATTATTGAAGTGTCAGGACGCACTTTCCCTGTAGAAGTACGTTATCGCCCAACTACAGAGATTAATAAAGAAGAGATGGAAGCCGATGGTGACCAACTGCAAGGTATTTTTGATGCCGTTGACGAGCTGTGTGACGAAGGACCCGGTGACATTCTTATCTTTATGAATGGTGAGCGTGAAATACGCGACACTGCCGATGCGCTTTCTAAACGCAACTTAAAAGGCGCAGATATCCTGCCACTCTATTCGCGTTTATCAAATGCCGAGCAAAATCGTATTTTTGCACCGCATTCACGTCGCCACATCATTTTAGCCACAAATGTGGCAGAAACCTCGTTAACCGTGCCCGGTATTCGGTATGTTATTGACCCAGGCACCGCGCGAATTAGCCGTTACAGCTACCGTACAAAAGTACAACGCTTACCAATAGAGCCAATTTCACAAGCCAGTGCCAATCAGCGTAAAGGCCGTTGTGGTCGTATCGAAGCGGGTATTTGTATTCGTTTATACAGCGAAGATGATTTTAATTCGCGTCCAGAATTTACTGACCCTGAAATTCTACGTACTAACTTAGCGTCGGTTATTTTGCAAATGCTAGGCCTTGGGCTGGGCGATATGCAACAATTTCCGTTTGTACAAGCGCCAGACAGTCGTAACATCAATGATGGTTTAACGTTACTCGAAGAGCTTGAGGCGGTTAAACCTGCTAAGCGCCATAAGCAAACTGAGCTGACTAAATCAGGACGTAGTTTAAGTCGTTTACCCGTCGACCCGCGTTTAGCCAAAATGGTGCTAACCGCAGACAGCCTTGGGGCATTGCGTGAAGTCATTATTATTGTTGCTGCGCTTTCGATTCAAGACCCTCGTGAGCGACCCCAAGAAAAGCGGGGGGCAGCTGATGAAAAACATGGCCGATTTGATGATCCAGATTCAGACTTTATCGCATTTTTAAATCTGTGGAATTATCTTGAAGAGCAACAAAGTGAGTTAAGCAATAGCCAGTTTAGAAAACTGTGTCAAAAAGACTTTTTAGCTTATATGCGTATTCGAGAATGGCAAGATATCGTTTATCAACTGTCGACCGTGTGTAATGAAATGGGCATGAAAGCAACAACTAACGTAGCCGACAGCGACCGAATTCATCAGTCACTCTTAAGCGGGATGTTGAGCCACATTGGTTTTAAAGACGAAAAACAAATTTACAAAGGCGCACGTAATAGTCAGTTCCATATTTTTCCGGGCTCAGGATTATTTAAAAAGAGCCCTAAATGGATTATGGCTGCGGAGCTGGTGGAGACAAGTAAACTCTACGCTCGTATAAATGCCCGTATCGACCTTAAATGGGTTGAAGGTTTTGCTCAACATTTAGTGAAGCGCAGCTACAGCGAGCCTCATTGGGAGAAAAAACCGGGTGCTGTTATCGCCTTCGAGCAGCAAACTTTATACGGCCTGCTTATTGTTAATAAGCGTCGTTGTGTATACAGCAAAATTGATCCTAAAGTGAGCCGAGAGTTGTTTATTCGTGGCGCTTTGGTAGAACAAGAGCTTGGTCAGAATGAAGGCTTTTTACAGTATAACCAAGAGCTTATTGATGATATTCAAGTGCTTGAGAATAAGTCTCGTCGTCGCGATATCTTAGTGGATGAGCAAACACTGTATGAGTTTTACGACAAAAAAATTCCTGCTGATATCAACAATCGTGCGGCATTTAACGCCTGGTGGAAGCAACAAAAACAAAAAGATAAACGCTTTTTGCACATGTCACGTGAAGCGTTAATGCAGCATGGTGCTGATCATGTCACCGAATTTGATTACCCAGATACATGGCAACAAGAAAACTTACTCTTGCCGCTGACGTACCATTTTGATCCAGGGCAAGCTGTTGATGGTGTTGCGGTTCAAATTCCGGTTGCATTACTTAATCAAGTACAAGAAACCGGCTTTGATTGGCATATTCCTGCGTTTAGGCATGAGTTGATTTGCGCATTAATTAAGTCATTACCAAAAACACTACGCCGTAATTTTGTTCCAGCTCCGAACTACGCCGATGCTGTATTAGCGGCAATTGAGCCTATGCAAGGCAATTTAATTGACGCCATAAGCACTCGTTTGCTGCGTATGACAGGGGTACGTGTTGAGCCAGACGCTTGGGATTACTCAACGTTGGCCCCTCATTTGCGTTTGCAGTTTGAAGTTCGCGATGAGCACGATAAGTTACTTGCACGAGGTCTAAATTTGGCTAAGCTGAAAGCTCAGCTTCAGGGCAAAGTCACCGATACCTTATCAAAAGTGGCTGATAAAGGCATAGAAAAAGCCGACTTAACACAGTGGAGCTTTGGTGAGTTACCAGCTTCCTATGTTAAAAAGCAAGGTCAGTATGAAATAAAAGCGTTTCCAGCTTTAGTCGATAAAAAAGACTCCGCTGCGGTTGAGTTATTTGATAACGAACAAAAAGCACAGCAGGCGCACCAACAGGGCTTACGTCGTTTAGTGCTTTTAAATGTACCGTCACCGATTAAGTATTTGCAGCAAAATTTACCTAATAAATCTAAGCTTGGGTTGTATTTTAACCCCTTTGGTAAAGTGAATGATTTGATTGATGATTGTATTGCTGCAGGTGTTGATAGTTTATTGATAAAGTACGGCAACATTCGTACTCAGCAAGCATTTGAGCAGGCTAAAGAGCAAATTCGTGGTGAGTTGGGCGATACGGTGGTCGACATAGCAACGCAAGTTGAGCAAGTGCTCAGCATTGCTCACAGTCTTAATAAGCGTATGAAAGGGCGCGTAGATTTAACCATGATCACTGCTCATGGTGATATTAAATCACAATTACAAAGCCTCGTTTTTAAAGGGTTTGTAAGTCAGCACGGCGCGGCAAAAATGGCGGATTTAATTCGTTATTTAAAAGCGATTGAACGTCGTCTAGAAAAACTCCCTGTTGATCCTAATCGAGATCGTTTATGTGTACTTGAACTAGAAAAAGTGGCTGAACAGTATCAAAAACTGGCGAATAAAATTCCCAAAGGAATGCCCGTACCTGATGAAATCAGGTCTATTTTTTGGATGCAGCAGGAATTACGTGTTTCTTTATTTGCACAAACACTAGGGACACCTTATCCTGTATCTGCAAAGCGTGTTTTAAACGCAATCAAAGAATGTGAGTTATAATTCAGTAAAGGTATGCGCAATGAAACAGAGAATTCATTGCGCTTGAATTAGTAACACAAATGCTAAAAGGAGATTATGTGGGCATAGAAAAGGATAAACCGATTGCAGTTCCAGCAGACACTTCACGTCGAGTACGACCAGAAATTTTGGTTGTTGACGATGAATATTTTAACTTCGAAATGCTCAAAGCAACCTTAAGCAATGAGTTTTCGTTAAGCTATGCAGATTCAGGAACATCGTGTTTGGCATCGGCTATTGCAAACCCTCCCAATGCCATTTTATTAGATGTGTGTATGCCTGGTCTTGATGGTTATGACACGTGTCGGTTATTAAAAAACACCCCGGAAACAGAAAATATCCCCGTTGTTATGGTATCTGGCTTAGAATCTGAACTTGAGCAAAAAGCAGGATTTGATGCTGGATGTGACGCCTATGTAGTGAAACCATTTTCTGTAAAAACACTCATAGAAAAAATAAAAGCACTTGTGTAAGGAGGCGTCATGTTTCATGAGGAAAAGCGCGATTTTCGCCGCATGCAAATTCATACCCCCGCAAAGTTAATACCTTTAGAGGGCGAAAATAGTCACACCGAAATAGTCGTTACATGCACTGATTTAAGTGCAACAGGCTTAGCAATATGTTGTGATGAAGTATTAGAAATTGGCAGTGTTTACCGAGTGGTGATTGCCTCTACGAGCACAGCAATCACCTCGTTTGATGCAACAGTTAAAGTTATTAGAGCAACCAAGGAGCAAGATGGCTCCTTGAGTGCAGGACTTGAAATTGTTCACTTTAACTAGGTTTTAGCTGTTTTAGTACACTTTACAGATAAGGCCTTTTAGGTAAAAACCTTCGGGGTAGCTGCCAGCAATAGGGTGGTCGGCAGCTTGGTTTAATCGTTCCATAATCAGTAAATCTTTACCTGCATCTAGCGCTGCATCGGCAACCACTTTTTGAAATAAGTTTTGTTCCATTAAGCCAGAGCACGAGAACGTTAATAAGGTGCCACCGGGCTTTAGTATTTGCATCGCAATCATATTAATATCTTTATAGCCGCGACATGCGCCGGTCAGCTGTGCTTTATTGTCTGCAAATTTAGGCGGGTCCATCACGATGGTATCAAACAGCTTGCCTTCATCACGGTATTGACGCAGTAACTTAAAGACGTCTTGCTTAACAAAGTCGACTTTATTCAAATCTAGGTTGTTGTGCTCCACATTGCGTCTGGCGGTATCGAGCGCAGGTTGTGATACATCCACATTGGTTACATGCTGACAGCCGCCACGTAATGCGTACAGCGAAAATGTGCCAGTATAACTGAAGCAGTTAAGCACTGTTTTATCTTTAGAGAAGCGCTCTAGAGCCGCACGACTATCACGTTGGTCTAAATAAAAGCCTGTTTTATGGCCTTCTATAATATCGACTTCTAGCTTTAGGCCGTTTTCTTCAATTAATACGGGCTCTGTCGGTGCATTACCCCACAGAACACCTTTGATTGGATCTAACCCTTCTTTTGTTCGCACGTCGACATCAGAGCGCTCGTAGATATCGCAGCCAGGAAAAATAGCCATTAGTGCCGCGACTATTTCGCCCTTATGGCGCTCTGCACCTGCACTGAGTAACTGACATACTAATACGTTATCAAACTTGTCGATTGTGATACCCGGTAAGTAATCAGACTCCGCAGCACTTAAACGAAAGCCTGTTAAGCCTCCCTCGCTGATCACTTGCTGGCGTGCATCGTACGCACGGCGAAGACGCTTTTCGAAGAATGCTTGATCAATCACTTCGTTTTGGTCAAAGCTCCAGACACGTGCGCGTATTTGTGACTCTGGGCTGTAAGCTGCAATGGCGAGAAACTTACCGTCATTATCATAAATAGTAACCGTATCACCTAGTCCTGGTTTACCTTTTACTTTTTTAATGGCTTTAGAGAACACCCAAGGGTGTTTTCTTTTTAATGATTTTTCTCGTCCAGCTTGTAGGTAAATAGCAGATGACATAGGGATTCTCGCGTCAAACAAAAGGGGGCATAGTTTAATGAAGCACTGGCAAACATACAATGAATGTTTTGAACAAATCCAGTAACCACGTTAAAGTAAGCATAATTTCAATCAGTTAATGGTAACAGCCGCTTTATGCAGTCAAAAATAGACTTTGCAGAACTTGAAACCCAGTGTCGAGATTTTATTTTATCTTTACTTCATGCCGATGTGGCACACGACATCAGCCACATTGAGCGAGTGGTGAGGGTTGCAAAACAGCTGTGCACTGCAGAAGAGGCTAATATGGCAGTTGTGTTACCCGCAGCCTGGTTACATGATTGCGTTGCGGTTGCTAAAAACCACCCTGATAGAGCGAAAGCGTCAACAATGGCTGCAGATAAAGCGTTGAGTTTTTTATCATCCATTAATTACCCTGAGCAATACTTTGCCGCAATTCATCACGCCATTGTTGCACATAGTTTTAGCGCTAACATCGCAGTACAAAGTGTTGAAGCACAAATAGTCCAAGACGCTGATCGAATGGATGCATTAGGGGCTATTGGGGTAAGTCGCTGCATGAAAGTGGGTGGCTCGATAGGGCGTTACCTTTACCATAAAGACGATCCATTCTGTTTACATCGTGAGCCTGATGACACTAAATACACGCTTGATCACTTTTTTATTAAACTATTACATATCGCCCAAAGTATGAATACTCCCTCGGCGAAAGATGAAGCAAAAAGACGAACAGAGTATATGTTGGCCTTTCTAGAGCAACTTAAATCTGAGATTGGTGAGTAACCATGGGTGTACCTTTATTAAACGGGGTTGATCACTGCCATTTAAATGTTGATGATTTGGCGCGGGCAGTGACATGGTACCGTGATGTGTTGGGTTTTTCTGTGGTTCCTGAGCTTGCTTTTTGGGATGAAGGTAAAGGTCCATTAACCCTTGAAGATCAGGCAAAAACAATCCGTCTCGCATTATTTGAAGCGCCCGGTAATAGTAAAGGGATCGCTTTTAGTGTAAACGCAGCGCAATTTTTAGCGTGGCTTGAGCATTTAGCTCAATTTAATATAAAAACGGTGATTGCCGATCATGGCGTGACTTATTCTATGTATTTTAAAGACTGTGCTGGCAACAGTCATGAAATTACCTCTCATGATTATGAGCAAATTAAAAAGGGCCTTGAGTAAGGCCCCTTTTAATGGGTATAAACTAGCGAGAGTAAGTGTTTTTAATCTCGATAATTGCGTCGATTTGGCCAATGAATAAACCGACGAGTTGGGGATCAAAGTGTTTGCCTGATTCGGCTTGTAGCAGCTCTACTGCTTTTTCAACTGGCCACGCATCTTTGTATGGGCGCACAGAGGTGAGTGCATCAAATACATCAGCAATACTGACGATACGACCTTCAATGCTGATCTCTTCTCCTTTTAAACCAAGAGGGTAACCCGTACCATCCCACTTTTCATGATGCTCCAGTGCAAGCTTATGAGCGAGCTGTAATAGGGGAGAGCTTGAATTTTCGAGTATTTTTGCACCAATGACAGCATGTTGCTTCATATGCTCAAACTCGTTGGCATCTAAACGGCCGGGTTTTAAAAGTACCGAATCAGGTATGCCTATTTTGCCAACATCATGCATAGGGGCGGCTTGTTTCAACTGTTCAGCTTGGTATTCAGTCATACCATAAGCTAACGCGAGTACTTTGCTGTAGCGACTCATACGGGCGATATGCTCACCTGTATCTGTGTCTTTATATTCTGCCGCTCGGCCTAAGCGATTAATTAAATCGATATGGGCTAATTGTAATTGCTCGGCCTGCACTAGCGATAAATGTGTTTTCACTCGGGCTCGCACAATAGCAGGGCTGATGGGTTTGGTTATATAATCAACAGCACCAAGTGAAAAGCCTTCGGACTCATCTTGTTCATGGGACAGTGCCGTGACAAATATCACGGGAATATGAGCTGTTTCAGGGTTCGCTTTTAAAATTTTACATACCTCGAAGCCATTCATATCTGGCATCATGACATCCAGTAAAATTAGTTTTGGAGGTTCATTTTCAATGAGCTGCAGAGCTAAATCACCCGATTTAGCAAATGATAACCGATAGTCATTTGCAAGAACTTCACGCATGACCTTAAGATTTGCGGGCTCATCATCAACGACAAGAATTCTTGCTCGATCAGTAATTTGACTCATGACTGCTCCTTAATCAGCTGCAATGCGGTGCTTTAAATTGGCTAATGCAGTACTTGCTGCATCAAAGTCAAAGTTATCAAAATGTCCAACTATCTCTGCGACTGCGTCTTTATACTCGACAGGGGCATTGTTTTGGACATCACTCAGTAGTTCATCATCTATTTCAGCATGCTCGGCTTGATTTTGTAGTGCCTCGATGTGATTTAAAAATACGCTTATCGATACCGCTTGCGAAGGTGTTTTATCAGTATTAACCTGCTCTTGCTCCTCGAGTAAAGTAACCAGTGCTTGCCACTCTTGATAGCACGCAGTTATTAATTTAGAAAAGTCTTCTTTACCCTGTTCTTTTTCGGCCTGCGACAATAAATACAGTAATTTCGTTAGTGTCAAATTGCCCGCCACACCTTTTAGCGTGTGTAACAGTGTCGTTTGTTCAGATGCATCAAGTGTTGACTCTTTTAAACGTAGAATACTCTGCTGATGATTAGCAAGAAATAAGCGTATTTCAGTATTAAGCTTTTCTTTGCTACCCCACATTTGGATACCTTTAACATAATTGATATGTTGCTTTGCTTTGTTATCAGGCTTAGCTGTGATGTGCTTAATTTCTAAACCGAGCACTTTCGCTATCTCATGATTAACTTGTTGTATATCGACGGGTTTGTTTGCAAAGCCATTCATACCTGCTTGCTTAGCTGTGAGCTTATCTTGTTGAAGCACGCTGGCGGTCAACGCGATGATAGGTGTTTTCTTTAATTGTTGTTGCTGCTCTAATTCACGAATTTTTTTACAAGCAGTTATACCATCGCATTCAGGCATGTGGATATCCATTAAAATGATATCAAAGCTGTGTTGTTTAAATTCAGCAATAGCCTCTAGCCCATTTTTTGCTTTATACACTGTGTGGCCAGCTTGTGAGAGTAATATGTTTAATAGCTCGACATTTTGTTCAATATCATCAACCACTAAGACTCGAAGAGGTGGTAATGTAAGTAGGTTATTACTGAGTTTATCTACTTTATTAATGTCGCCTTCTTGCAAAGGAAGAGAAAAGAAAAAACAACTGCCTTCGCCTTCATTACTCACGGCACTTATTGTGCCTCCCATAAGCTCGACCAATTGCTTGCTTATGGTGGTGCCTAAGCCTGTGCCGCCAAAGCGACGCGTCATCGTTCCATCGGCTTGTTCAAAAGGTTGGAAAATTGCTTTCAAGCGGTGTTTTTCAATGCCAATCCCAGTGTCTTGCACCTCAAAAAAGAGCTGATTGTTTTGTGTCTTACTTACACTAATCGTGACAGAACCTGATTCTGTAAACTTAACCGCATTACCAATTAAGTTATTGAGTACTTGACGAATACGCGCGTCATCACCGATATAAATTGGTGCGACATCATCAGCAATTTTTAAATCTAATAACAGGTTTTTGCGCTTTGCTTCAAGCCAAAAGGTAGAAACGATGTTATCGAGAAGGGCTTGTAAGTTAAAGTGCTCATGATGAATATCGAGTTTGCCTTTTTCTAATTTTGCCGAGTCTAAAACATCGTTAAGAAGATGCAATAATGAGCGTGCTGCATTATTTACGGTAACGATGTGCTTTTGTTGTTCTTTATTAAGTGGGCTGTCCATTAAAATATCGCTGAACCCGATAATTGCATTCATGGGCGTGCGAATTTCATGGCTCATATTTGCCATAAATGCCTGTTTAGCTTGTGCAGCGGCTTCAGCTTCTTGTTTTGCGTGTTTTAATGATTCTTCATAGATATGGCGTGCGGTAATATCAACTAATACACCATCAATCCACTGAACTTCAGAATCATCCGTTTTGTTAATAGAACCTTGATCTAATACCCAAACGACCTTACCGCTGCGATGGCGTACGCGATACTCAAGTGCATATTGATTTTTTTCAGAGATTGCTTTTGTCATGATCTCATTAATATGCGCTTCGTCTTCTTTATTTATAATGTCAGCAAAACTGATGGCTTTTGACGTAAATTCTTCGGCAGTATAGCCCGTTAGATCAAATACATTGGGACTAATGAACAGCATGCTCCAATGGTCATCGAGCAAACAACGAAATACAGCGCCAGGCGTGTTATTCATTAACGTGCGATATTGCTGTTCTTTTTCTTCTAGGCTGCGTTGTAATGCGCGTTGTTCGGTTAAATCGGTTATGAAGCCCACAAACAACGTTTCTGCATCGGGTTGTTTCACTTCACCAAGACCTAAGCGAATAGGGAATAAATGACCTTCCTTGTGTTTTGCACACACGTCGCGGTTAACGCCAATCACTTTTTTAAGAGCGTGGTTGCCACTGTTTAGCAAATAACCATCGTGCTGAGCCGCAATGTCGTCATCCATCAACACTTTCACGTTCTGACCGAGCACTTCTTCTTGTTTCCAGCCAAAGATACTTTCTGCAGATTTATTAAAGCTTAAAATAATACCGCGACAATTAATTGTCACAATACCATCGATTGCCGTACTTAAAATGGCATCGAGTCGTGATTCTTCTGCCGATTTTTCAGCAAGCAGCATACGATAGCGCACCATACCATTGATAATCGCAACGACAGCGGTTAATAACACGGTAGCAAATGACACCATGGCAGCAATAAAAACAAGATTGGTATTGTCTGTGTTATCGGATAAAAAAGGGGAGGTCGCGACAAATCGCGTTGCAGCCATGCCCATGTAATGCATACCGGCGACAGCAAAACCTAAAATAATGGCGCAAATAATCCGGTTTTGTAATGCGGTTAAATTTTGAAAGTGGTCGTTCAAATGAAAGCGAGTATACAGCCCAATAAATGATAAAAACACGGCAACAAAAATGGATGCAGCAAACCACATAGGGTCATAACGAAGTAATGGGCTCATTTCCATTGCCGCCATACCCGTGTAATGCATGGTACCAATACCTGCGCCCACTAACACAGAACTCATGAGTAACTTTAACCCTGCGGGAATATGTGCAATGTCTTTACTGCGTATTAGTGACATACCTGTGTAGCAGGCTAAAAAAGCAGGAATAAACGAAAAAAATGTCAGAGCAGGATCATAGTTAATGGTTGTGCATAAAGAAAATGCAAGCATACCAATAAAGTGCATACTCCAAATTCCGCCAGACAAGACTAGAGAGCCGGTTGCATTGCCTAGTTTTCTGTATGATTCAAAGCGGGTTTTATTGGCTAAATCAATAATATGCAATGAAAAATATGCAGCAAAAATAGCGGTAGCAATCGAAAGGACAACTAAACTAGGATTGTACACCCCACTTATGATTAAGCTTGGATTTTGATCGGTAATAAAAAATTTCGCGAGCATAATAATTCGTTCAGACTGCAAGTAATGTCAGTCTAATACAATTTGCGCTAGATTTAGAGAAAAAAGATATGACAGACTAAGTAGGATTTATTTCATTAGCTATATTTAATTAGAAAATACTTAAGTGTGAGATTACCCATGCGCAGGACTGAGCAGACACTCGTCGAGCAAATGCAAATAAATGATGTTGAAATTCAGCATAGAATGAATTTATTAGGGCTCTCTTCACAATGCTTAGCATCACTCATTAACTATAAACCACTTATCGAGTCGGCGATTGAGAAAATGGTTGATGAGTTCTATAAAAAGCAAACAGAAGTCGATGAAATTTCATTACTTATTGGAGATGCTGACACACTGACACGTTTAAGAGATGCACAAAGACAATACATTATAGATTTATTTTGTGGCTGTTATGAAAATGATTACGTTAATAATCGGCTACGTATTGGCATGGTACATAAGCGAATTGGGGTAGAGCCCAAACTTTATTTATCGGCGGTATGTACCCTTAAAGAGCTCATTTTTGATGTGTTAAGAAACACCATAAAAGACCATGCAGAGCTAAATCAAACATTAACCATTATTGATAAGCTTATTTATTTTGATACAACATTAGTGTTTGATACGTACATTGCGAGTCTTGTTGGCGAAATAGAAAATGCGAAACGAAGAACAGAAGTGTATGCGAAAGGGCTTGAAGAGAAAGTGGCGCAGCGTACACATGAACTTGAAAAACTTGCCAAACTAGACCCCCTCACAAATTTGTATAATCGCCGAGAAATGCAAGAGTTGTTTCAGCGAGAATTAGCAAGAGCGCGCCGTCAGAAGCTACCTTTGACTATTGTATATTTTGATTTAGACAACTTTAAATCAGTGAATGACACACAAGGGCATTTGAAAGGTGACGAGGTATTAAAATTCATCGGGAAATATCTTAAAAAGAATACAAGAGAAATAGACATTGCCTGTCGTTATGGGGGAGATGAATTTTGCCTGATCATGCCAGATTGCGACGTAGAAAACACCATTGCGATATGTAATAAGCTGATCGTTGCTTTTGAAGCAAAATACCCCGCGTTACATTTGAGTTTTGGCATTATTTCAGCGCCTTTAGACAGCACAGTCGGTGCTGAGGAGCTTATAAATCGTGCTGATCGGAAAATGTACGAGGCTAAAAAGCATCAAGGTTCTCACATAATCCATTAACGTGTCATACGCTTTACAAACACCACCACAAACAGCGCTAGCGAAAAGCTGCCACAAAATGCTTCAATCGCTGCTATGAGCCTTGATAATCCAATGGGGGTAATATCGCCATAGCCTAGCGTTGTAAAAGTAACAACGCTAAAGTAAATGCTGTTTAAAAGTGCTGATACGTTATCATCGAACGAATTATCAAAACTAAATCTAAGCAATGAATCTTGATAGCTGACACCAAATAAAAAGTAACATATTGCGCAACAAACGATAAGAGACAGACTAAAGCGAATGACATTTTCAGGTTTTTCACCATAACCACATAACATGTCAATAAAGCTGGAAGTAATTTGTTTCGTTGATCCTTTCGGGTACTGTGCGTGGCGCATTCTTAATTCTTTATAGGTAAAGTTACCCGCGAGCTCGAAAAGCCCTTGGTGTTCAGACGCTTTACGTAAATTTCTGTATATTTCTTCGGATTGTTCAAATAAGTCGCGCGCAGTCGAGTATTGCCTATTTCGACGAGCTTTAAACGCCTCGGCTTCTTGTAGTAATTGTTCGCCTAAATAAATATTATCAATGCGGCTATCACTGAGTTTAACCCCAAGTAGGTTGGTATTTCGCAAATCGCAGTAGTGTAAGCTGGCGCTATGAAGGTTCGCTTTCATTAAGGATGTATTGGCAATTTTATTGTTGAAAAGATGTGCCCCCGACAAATTGGCTCGATAAAAATTGCAGTAAGAAAGATCATAACCTTCTTCATCATCTTTCTTTATTAAATTTAGACCCACTAAATTTGCACGTTGTAATTGCAGACCCTGAAGTAACCCGCCCTTTTTTGCATATCGTTCAAGCTTTTGAGTCAGCTCTAAGCCTGATTTATCAAATTTATTATCATGCCAAAAGCAATACCCAGAACCCATATCGGTTTCTTGACACGTGTTACCTGTTGGTGAAATGTAGCTACAACACGGTTTATCAGGCATAAGAATAAAAACTTATTTATGAGTCATCTTTATAGATTAGCAGGTATTTTACGGGGTAAAATATAATACAAAGATTTTATTAATTACATTGGCTTATTTTGTTTGAGTACACGTTAAAACGCAGTAAACGTAGAAAAACTGTCGCGATTAAAGTCGCCGAGCAGCAGTTGACTGTGTATGCACCTCACTTTGTCCCGCGTAAAGATATTGAAGCGTGGTTAAAAACAAAGCAGCATTGGGTTGCAGAGCAAGTTACTAAACAATCATTACACGCTGAGCAGTGTCAATTTCCCATTAAAAATTCGCAAATCAAGCTATTTGATCAGGTAATTCCCCTTGTATTTAAGCAAGAAAATTGCAGCCAATGGTATCAAGACACTGATACTCATGAATTAACCCTTGCTATTTCACCGCGCGTTAAACTCACAGACGCAAAGTATCTTGCATTGATGGAAGAGTTTTTACATGACAAGTTAGAAACCTACCTTGAGATGCGTATACAAAACTACTGTATTCAAATGAGAGAAGCGTTACCAACACGTCTTAAAATTCAACATTACAAGCGGCGATGGGGCAGTTGTAATCGCCAAAGAGAGTTAACCTTTAATTTGCACTTAGCCAGTGCGCCCCTATGGGTTATTGATTATGTTGTTGTTCATGAACTTGCGCATTTAAAGCATATGGATCACAGTGCGGCATTTTGGCAACGGGTGAGTGAGTTTTATCCCGAACATAAAAAAGCAAGCAATTGGCTGAAAGTGAATGGTCCATTTTTACGCTGGCTCTAATACTAATCCGCAAAAATACTTAATCATTTTGAGTGATTAAACCAGTCGCTACCTGCGTTAAAAATGTCTGATTTACGACTGCATGGATGCAGGAGGTAGAGCAATGCAGGAGCAATTGCCGAGAACAACTAAATAACTAAATAACTAAATTTTTGCCTTGTTATCAACGCGGTTTTATTGCCTCAAAATAGACCACTTAATTAAACGGAATAGTATAACAAAAGGATAATTCAATTGAAATAGCTGTATTTTTAGTTTAACGATTTAGGAAAAGAGAAGTAAATAATAAGATGAAAAATAGAATAGTGAATTAGCAGAGAAGGAAAGTGGTGGAGGGAGCTGGATTCGAACCAGCGAAGGCTGAGCCGTCAGATTTACAGTCTGATCCCTTTGGCCGCTCGGGAACCCCTCCACACTAATTTTTATTGCATTTGGCCCCACTTAACTGAGCGTAGAAAAGTGGTGGAGGGAGCTGGATTCGAACCAGCGAAGGCTGAGCCGTCAGATTTACAGTCTGATCCCTTTGGCCGCTCGGGAACCCCTCCAATGCAACGGCGCTGATAATAGCAAACTGGCTCTTTAAGTAAAGAAAAAAACTAAAGAAAAATAGATTAATGCCGATAACTGGTTAATCTTGAAACTATTCGGCCAAAGTCTATGCAAATTGATGGTTTGTTGCTCAACGAGAGTCAACTTGATAATCGTCTTAACAAAAGTGTTCATGAACACCGCCAAGGTGAGTTTGCCTTATTATTGGCGATGCTGTCTCATGATGCGCTTGATTTTAGCCAGTTTCATTTACCGAAAACAGAATTAACCGATACTCAGAGTTCAGAACACGTACTCAGAAATGAGTTAGGGGCAGGCCCAAAACAACCATTAGCGCCTGAACAATATGATATGTTAATCGGGCAGAATAATGGGCTGCGACTTTTAGAAGGTGGCTTGTCAGATATTCGCCTACGTAATTGCCTCAGTCCTGAGCCGCTTGCTATCCGCGATGATAAAAATCATGTGCCGTTAGAAGTCATCGATAACTGTGAGCCAGCAGTCAGAAAACGCTATTACGATAAAAACGCACCCACAGAGCGTATGCAAATGGATGCAGCTGCGTTTTATGACAGCTTAACGGACGAGGCGATTCATCAGCCTTTGCAATTGGCAACTGCTTAATTAATTGAAATTGTCATACTCGCCTTGTACGCTACACTTACAAAGATAGGTAAATTGGTGCAAATCAGTAAAAAGTACAGCTAATTTTTTATGTGCTTGTTATAATGCGCCCAAATGGCTTTATGCCATTATCATTGAACCAAGTTATTAGGACTATAATGAAGAAAACATTCACGCTTAACCATGAGAAAATTAAATACCCTCGCATGGTTGATGCAGCTAAGCACGAAGTGAAGAAGTATTTAAAACGTGAGCGTAATAAAACTCTCCCAGAAGATGCCGATTACTGGGCATTTGATTGTAAATTTGGAGAGTCAGCTGACGACGCGAAAGTCGTTCATGTGGCGGAAATTAATAAATGCATTAGCGATATTGAAGCAAAAGGGCTTACATCGTTTTATGTCGAGATTCTAGCGCGTCCAGCACAACGCCAGTTACAAGAATTTGACGAAGAATAGTCGTTATAATTCATAGAATTTAAGAATGGGCCTTGAGGCCCATTTTTATTGTCTGAAATACAATGACATTATTGTGTGTTGATTTATATCACATGCCCACCACGCAACGGCTTTCCCTACAATGGCTAGTCAAGGTTTAGATTGGCTATATAAAAAGTGAATAGCCGTGATTTAAATTGCGTGACACTTTTTATATTTTTTGCCGCTACCGCAAGGGCATTCATCATTACGGCCAATTTTAATATCAGCAACGGGCGTTATTTCACCATCAAGGTAACGCCATAGTCCATCTTCTTTAATAAAACGCGATTTCTCGTGTAACTCACAATACAAGTTTTGGTAAAAGTAATTTGCTTTAAATTCTACAAAACCTTCTTGCTCGTTATATTCAGTATCTAAAACGCTTAGCTTGGTAAAACGACAGCTATTAGCAAAATCTTTGATTTCGCTAACAGGGTTAGCGGTTTGTTGGCTTTGTGCGTATGTTGTAAAGACATATTTTGCATCTTTTAAGGCATAAGCACTAAAGCGAGAACGCATAAGTTGTTCCGGCGTTTGCGCTTGGCTATCGCCTGCGTGCAAAGGTTGGCAGCAAAGCGAGAAATCTTGTTTGCTGCCACAAGGACAAAGGGAGTGTGTGAGTGATGTCATAACAACTTACCTAAAACAATAAATTGCTATTTTAGCAAGCCTATTGTGGCTGCGGTACTAAATTGTTTAATGGGTTGCTTTTGGTGAAGCAGTAAAACTTTGCAGATGCATGTTCTAAATTAAGAGTCATAGAATCTAGTTGATTGTTGCTGACAATATCTGTCCAGGTGATCACTGCGGCAAAGTTACCGTTGTGCAGCGCCGAACTTAACACATATTCAAGATTCACAAGGTGCTTTTGTCTGATCACTAACAGTTTACTGGTGTCGATTGAACATGAATCGAGTAATGCTTTACTTGGCACATGATCAGGTGCAATTAACAATGTCCACGCACTTTGGCTGTTATAGTGATGTAATACCTTTAATAGCTCAAATGTTGCTGAAATTTCGTCTTCAATTTGAATTAAATTAACCGACGCTTTGTCGTTATCTTGTTGATAGCTTTTAACGGTTCTTAAGGTAATTGGCTGTAACATAACTTTCACTCACTGGTTGTTTATACAGTATGTGTATACAGTAGTTTATACAGTGTTTTTGCGCAAGTGTTTTTTTGCTATTTTTTTAACCAATTATTCAGTTTTTAATAATTTTAAAAAATTAAATCTTTAAAAACAATTGGTTATTTTGTTTCTTTGCAGTGTGATATTTTGTTAAAAATGGATGAAATAATATATACAGTGTTTTATATCGAAGTTTATACAGTAGTTTGTATGCAGGATATTTGAGGTTTATACAGGTGTTTTGATAAAGAAGCCGGTGTACACCGGCTTCTAAAATTTAGTTTTTCAAGTACGTATTTAAAAACTCAAGGTACGCGTTTGATGCTTTGATACGGTTTTCTTTTTTAGTAAAACCATGACCTTCGTCATCGAACAACACGTATTCTACGGGGACACCATTCGCTTTTACTGCGGCAACAAGCTCATCACTCTCAACTTGCAATACACGAGGGTCGTTTGCACCTTGAATAACCATCAGTGGTTTCGTAATGTTTTTAGCATGGAAGAGGGGAGATATCGCTCGATGGCGTTCGCCATCAGTTGCAGGGTCACCCATTTCATCGTACAGCGCTTTTTTAAAGCTTTCCCACCAAGGTGGTATAGAGTTTAATGTTCTTACCCAGTTAGTTACGCCAAAAATATTAATACCTACTTTAAATTCTTCAGGTTCGAAAGCCAGCGCCGCTGCCGTCATAAAGCCACCGTAACTGCCACCCATAATGCCAATTTTATCAGCATCAACCCAGTCTAAGCTCTGTAAGTGCTTTTTCCCGTAGACAATATCTTGCAAATCGTCTGTACCATGCTTTTTATCATCTAAATGGAAAAAAGTTTTACCATAGCCAGAGCTACCGCGATTGTTTACAGCAAATATAGCATAGCCATGATTAACTAAGTTCTGCTGCATTGCGCTGTAACCTGTGCGGCTCTGGCCGCCCGGACCACCATGCACCCACACTAGAGCAGGCACTTTATTATTACTATTAGCCTGTTTGGGCTTATATAAAACGCCAGGGATTTCTAAACCGTCAAAGCTTTTAAAACGCACAATCGTGCTTTCAACGAGATCATTTTGATCAATTGCATCGCTTAAAGTATGGGTCAGTTTTTTTGCTTTCGTTTCGCCTAATTGCCAAACAAATAAGTTACTTGGCGAGGTATCTGAATTTAGGTAAAACGCCATGCTCTTTTCATCAGCTGAAAAGCTTACACCACGTAAATTGCCCGGGGGCAAGGCAGGCATATCGATTTGTTTATTGGTTTTTGTGTCAATGATTGTCACTTTAGTACTGGCATCAGCATTAACCCCACTTACTTGGTAACGCCCTGATTTTGAGAAGTAAATAAAGCTGACATCCCAGTCATCTTTTAGGGCGGGGCTGTGCTCACCTGTCGTTAAGTCATAGCGCCAAACCTGTGAAAATTCACCTTTTGCATCGGTCGAGTAATACAGAGACTTGCTGTCTTTTGAGAATGTTTCAGGGCCATATTGCGCTTCATTATCATGACGAGTGATTAGCTCAGGTTTGAGCGTTTTTTTCATTGTATCGAGAATGAACACATCACTGTCTTTATTAGAGTTATTTTTTGATAAGGCAATAAAGCGGCCATCAGGGCTAATCGCCCCGACATCTAGACCAAGAGTATTTTGATAAACAGGTGTTATTTCATAGCGTGAACTGTCTACGCGATATAAATCCATAAACTTAGGATCGCGTTGATTACTCGTTATAAAAAAGTGTTTGCCATCGTCTGTAAAGCCCGCAAAGCTGGCACGAGTTTCATCGCCAGGAGTCAGGTCTTTGACAGTGCCGTCTGTCTCACGTACATAAATATGATAGCGCTCGTTCCCGCCTGAGTCCTTGGTAAATAATACGCGCTCATCGTTTGGAAAATAGCGAACAGCATAGGTGCTGTCTTCAAAGTTTGTTAAACGTTTTTTGTTCGCTGTTTTAATATCAATTTCGTAGAGGCTATAGATGCCGCTTTCATCACTGCTAACAAGGATTTTGTCACCTTTAGGTGAAAAGCTGCTGCCCATAATTGAAGTGGTATCAAAAAATGTTTCAGCGTCATACTGTTTAATAGTGTGTTCTTGTTGCTGACTAATTGCGCTGGTGGTCGTTTGGTTTGATTGTGAACATCCTGCTAATGCAAGGCTTAATGCACACGCAATAGTTGCTAGTTGAAAACTCGGTTTCATTTTAATTATTCCTTATTATTTTTCCGTTATTGAGTCTTACTTGTTCAATATATAAACGCAAGTTTTGCAGCTAAATAATTGTTACAAAGCATGTAACTTTTTAGGGACATTGCTGTGTTACAATTTAAATTTCGCAAAGGAATGGCAATGATAGAAATAAAAAATCTCAATAAGCGTTTTGCTACAGCAACCGTGTTCGAAAATTATAATAAGCAATTTAACAGTAAGAAAATGTGCTTACAGGCGAGCAATGGGAGTGGCAAAACCACGTTACTGATGATAATTGCTGGCCTTGAAAAATCACAGTCGGGGCAAATAATGTATGCTAATAAACAGCATAGTTCACCACAAAAGTATGTGGCTATTGCCAGCGATCGCATTTGTTTACCTGATTTTTTAACGGCTCAGCAAATTATTCAACTGACCTGTAAAGCCTTAAATGTGCCTGCGCCAATTGACCTTATTAACGGATTTAAGTTCAGCGAACACTTACACACCCGTTTTAGTGCATTATCGACAGGCAATCAAAAAAAATGCCAGCTTATAATCACGTTTATGAAGCGGGCGCCTTATTTGCTTTTAGATGAGCCGAGTGCAGCACTTGACCAAGCAAGTATCCATTATTTACTAAATTTGCTTGATAACTATTTAAGTGATAAACCCGATGGGCAAATCATTTTAACCAGCCACGAGCCAGATGTGTTTTTACACCAAGGCTTTGAGTGTACGCCATTATGATAGAGAGCTTGTCACGTTATAATGCATTAATGAGCTACCGCTATTTAGCATATACAACTGCACTTAAGAACTTACTGGCGCAGCTTAAAAACTTTGGTTTGTTGTTTGCGTTAGTGCTTGGGCCTGCGGTTTTAGGCATCGCGCTGTTGTTATTTTTGGGGCTGGGTAAAATTGTAGACAGCCATGAACATGCCCGTTTTAGCGCCCAGTTAGCTTTGCTCTATCTGGCACTGCAAGCCGTTATGTTATGGGCTGTTGCTCCTGCTATAACAAACTCAGAAAATAGAGCCTTTCAAGCACATATCTTTAAGCCTGCTTGGCTAATTTTAATCGACTGTAAGCTTTTACTACTCAGTAATGTGTGGTTAATGGCAAGCTTATTGATAGCCGTTGACCTTCGTCTTCAGCAATGGTTGCAGGTTCCTCATTTTATTCTATTTATGCTGTTGCAGTGGCTGTGCGGTTTAATGGTAATTTATAGACCTTATTCGCTATTTTATGGTTTTTTAGCGTGTAGTATTCTGGTTCTTTTACCGTTTAGTTTAGATTCCTTACACTACCATAGCGGCTTTTTAATTGGTTTTATGGGGAGTTTATTTTTTCCTAACATGAACCTCAGTCACAAACGTGTGGTTAGTTCACTCACTTCATTTTGGATTAGTTACTTTTTGGAGCACAGCTGGAGTGTAATTTGGCGAAGTGCTTTGTTTACTGCAAGCCTATTAGCCGCAGTGCAACTAGTTGAAATTCGTAGCGACTTTAATCATGCGATACAGGTTATGGTGTTGGCAAACTGTGTATTACTAAGTAGTTCATTACAGTTTGATTGCTTTGCAGTGCTTCAAAAATACCGAATGTTTTTTCAAACAAATGGTCAGTACAGACGGTTTTATTTAAGTCATTTTATACCCAGTTTACTGTTTTATGGTGCAGCGACATTGGCGGCAATGCTTTTGTTAAATGTTTTACAATGGCCGCTGGTGGCTTTGGCTGCTGTGTGGTGCTTTTTACAGCAGCTTTTAGCGCAAAAAAAACCAGCGCATTTTGCGCTGGTTTGGTGTGTTATAACAATTGGAATAGCGTTAATTGCTTAAGCTGCATCAGCTTTGCTGTTATTTCCGCTACGTGCAGCTTTACCTGCAACGAGGTCAGCTGGGTCAAAATCGTCTACGTTAATTACATCGAGACGAGCTTTTTCAACAGCAGCTAATTTATCAGCTTCGGCTTGGCTTAAAATGCCTGCTTCAAGGCCCATTTGTGCCACTTTATCAAGTTGGAAGAAAGGCAGTTTTACACCTTTTTCGCGGCATACTTTATCAAATAATGGTTCAACTTCTAGTACGTCTTTAAGCGTTTGCTCTTGACGGCCCACTAAGTTAAGTGGCTCATTTTTAAGGTATACATAACTTGCTAAACGGTTACGTGTTTCGCTAGGTACTTGTAATAAGTGTGCGAGTTTGTGCTCAAGCTTATCTGTTGGCTTGCGTACTGGGCGACCAAATGGGAATAACATGATTTTAAGCATCGCACGAAGCGCAGCAGACGGCATGTTATTAATTAAGTCAGCCAGTGCACGTTGGCAGTGATAAAGGTGATCTTGGCAGCTCCATTGAACAAGCGCAAAATCTTCTTTTTTACGGCCTTCGTCGTTGTAACGTTTAAGTGTTGCAGACACTAGGTATAAGTAGCTTAGTAAGTCACCTAAACGTGCTGAGATACGCTCTTTACGTTTTAATGAGCCACCAAACACAGCCATGCTGATGTCAGACATTAATGCAAGTGAAGCACTAAAACGTGACGCTACGCGGTAAAACTCTGCGGTTTCATCTTTGTACGGCGTACTTGTAAAGCGCGCACCGGTGAATGCTAACCACTTAGTACGTACTAGGTTCGAAATGGTAAAACCAATATGACCCATAAGTGCTTTGTCGAATACTGCAAGTGCTTCTTCGCGGTCTTCAATCGAGCATGCACCTAGTTCAGTAAGTACGAACGGATGACAACGAATTGCACCTTGACCATAAATGATCATGTTACGCGTAAGAATGTTTGCACCTTCAACTGTTATTGCAATTGGCGCACCTTGGTAACCACGGCCTAAATAATTGTTTGGACCAAGCATAATGCCTTTACCACCGTGAACATCCATGCCGTGAATGGTTGCTTCACGCATTTGTTCTGTTAAGTGGTATTTAATGATAGCTGATACCACTGACGGCTTTTCACCAAGGTCAACGGCACCGGTCGACATGCTGACTGCGGCATCAGAGCTGTAGGCATAACCTGCAAGTTTTGCGAGTGACTCTTCAACCCCTTCCATTTGACCGATAGGTAAACGGAATTGACGACGAATGCGGCTGTATGAACCAGTAGCAAGTGCGATGGTTTTAATTCCACCCGTTGAATTAGACGGCAAGGTGATTGCGCGGCCTACCGATAAGCATTCAACCAACATACGCCAGCCTTGGCCAGCCATTTTAGGGCCACCAATGATGTAATCTAGTGGAACGAAAATATCTTTACCGCGAGTAGGACCATTTTGGAATGGAACATTTAGCGGGAAGTGACGACGACCAATTTCAACCCCAGGGGTGTCTGTTGGGATGAGCGCACAAGTAATACCTGGCTCTTTGTCATCACCTAATAAACCGTCTGGATCTTGTAATTTAAAAGCAAGACCAAGCACTGTCGCAACAGGTGCAAGGGTAATGTAACGTTTATTCCATGTTAGGCTAATACCTACCACTTCTTCACCATTCCACTGACCTTTACATACGACACCGTAATCAGGAATAGCACTCGCGTCTGAACCGGCTTCAGGTGAGGTTAGGGCGAAACATGGAATTTCTTGACCACTTGCTAAGCGTGGTAAGTAATGATCTTTTTGCTCTTTAGTACCATAGTGCTGAAGCAGCTCACCTGGACCTAACGAGTTAGGCACACCAACAATTGAAGAAAGTAGTGTTGATTTACTCGTAAGCTTTTGCAGTACGCATGATTGTGCAAACGCAGAAAACTCTAAACCGCCGTATTCTTTTTTGATGATCATGGCAAAGAATTTATTATCTTTTAGATATTGCCAAACATCTTGTGGTAAATCGGTTAATTCATGAGTTGCGTGCCAATCATCAAGCATGCCACATACTTCTTCAACAGGACCATCAATAAAGGCTTGCTCTTCAATGGTTAGTTTGGGTACTGGGTATTGATGTAATTTATTCCAGTCAGGACGGCCGCAGAATAGATCTGCTTCCCACCATGTTGTACCGGCATCGATTGCTGATTTTTCTGTATCCGACATTGTCGGAGTGACTTTTTTAAATGCAGCAAAAATAGGCTTGATAATGTATTGTTGACGAATGCTAGTCACAGAAAGTGGCACAGCAATTAATAAGAATAGTAGCCAACTAATTGCGCCAAACGCGCCAGCAAAAGTGCCAACAAGTAATGTCGCAATGGCAATACCTAAGCAGGTATTCCAGCTTGCTCTGTGGTAACTCGCAATACTAAGCAGCACGAGTAAACCAAGTAAAAATAAGAGAGTCATTGATTATTCCTTAATAGAGGTCAGACCACCTCTCTTAGAGTAGCGCTAGAAACGCTAATTATCAAGAGGGGGACACGGATAAAACTAATTTTACCTGTTCATTTTTTTACAGTGTAAACCATGATGAGCAGACAACCAGATTGGCGTTTAGGTTTATTATTGCGATTTAATAAATAATAATGTTGATAAAAGTAAAAATTTAGCGTGTTCAACCAGATAGTTAATAAAATACAAATAGGGTAGTTGCTAATAGTGTCGCTATGTTTAACAATAACTGCTGGCACAGCTTCGCTATTAATGCCATTCCTTCATTTAGTTTTATAGGTAAAGAGTTCTATGTGTGAGTTGCTTGGCATGTCTGCCAATGTACCAACGGATATTTGTTTTAGTTTTTCAGGCTTATTAGAACGTGGCGGTAACACCGGACCACATAAAGATGGCTGGGGCATTACTTTTTATGAAGGAAAAGGCTGCCGTACGTTTAAAGATCCTGAGCCAAGCTGCCAATCTGAGATTGCGAAGCTTGTTAAAGCGTATCCTATAAAGAGTATTTCGGTTATTAGTCATATTCGTCAGGGCAATCGTGGCCGCGTGTGTCTTGAAAATACACACCCATTCACGCGTGAATTATGGGGCCGCGAAATTACTTACGCACATAATGGTCAGTTGTCTAATTATCATGACTTAAAGCCTGATTACTATCGGCCAGTTGGCAACACCGACAGTGAACTGGCTTTTTGCTGGCTACTCGATAAAATTCGTGAAAAGTACCCTAAGCGCCCATCCAACATGGCGTCGGTTTTCCGTTATGCCGCAAAACTCGCCCATACTCTGCGAGAAAAGGGGGTGTTTAATATGCTATTAACGGATGGCGTGTATGTGTTGGCTTATTGTACTAATAATCTGCATTGGATCACCCGTCGTGCGCCGTTTGGCAAAGCCACATTAATTGATGCTGATATGGTGGTTGATTTTCAAAAAGAAACCACACCGAATGATGTGGTTACTGTCATTGCAACCCGACCACTTACCCACGATGAGCGCTGGCAAAAAATGGAACCAGGTGAGTTCGTGCTATTTAAAATGGGTGAGAAAATATAACGATAACATCGAAGCGCTTTTACGGCGCTTCGTTACTCATTTCTTGCTTAACCGCAGGCGGTGTACTCACAGGTGCTGTTACTGTGAATGAGTTAAGTTGTACTTCAAACTGTTCCACGCCTTTTTCGCCTTTCCACATACGCACTAACATGTAATCCATTTCGGGAGCAAACCAAGCAAGAGCTTGACGTTTATCGTTATCGTATAAGCGTTTTACTTTAATGGCTTCAATATTGCCGATTGGTAAAGAAATCATTTCGGTGCCAATGACTTCAAAGTCGTAGCTACGCAGATTTCCTTTTTTATCTACTAGTGGGTATGAAAGCTGGGTTTTACCTTGCTTTAACTCTTCGCGCACTTGAACTTGGTACGACAGAGAGTCTTGAAAATCATCTGACCAATCAAATTTTAGCGGGTATTTACTTTGATTACTGTTCACTTGCTTTTGTGCAGCATCAAATTTTAATGTGTACTCTTTATCAGGTCCTGTACCAGAGCGCTCCATTGTGTAGCTTAAAGGCGATACTTTTTGATCTTGATAGGTAAATTTTGAAGTTTCTTTTCGTGAATCAGAAAATATCATCCATTCGATTTCACTATGATAAGTTAGCACATAGCTATCGTTGGCTGTTTTTTTAAGTTCGCGTACTGCTTTACCATGGGTTTCGCCTTTACGAAGTACATCGTATTTGGCTTGGTATTGAGTGAGATCGCCAGCTAAAACACTGGTAGGAAGTAATAAAGTGCCCACACACGCGAGTAGGGCACTTAAATTTTTATTCTGGGTAGTGCGCGCCGTGTGCAGGAAGTTGTTTTTCGTCAAAAACTGCATAATCTGCTTCCATCTTGAGTCGTTGTTCACTGAACCACTTGACCACCAATGGATAGATTATATGTTCTTGCTGATGAACACGTTGTGCGAGTGTCTCTGCGGTATCGTTTTCGAGTACCGGCACTTTGGCTTGAAGAACAACGGGACCGCCGTCTAGCTCTTCTGTGACAAAGTGAACACTAACGCCATGAACGTCATCTTTTGCATCTATCGCTCGTTGGTGGGTATTCAGCCCTTGGTACTTAGGCAACAAAGAAGGGTGAATGTTCAACATTTTTCCCTTAAATTTTTGCACTAAGCTAGGAGTAAGAATACGCATAAAACCAGCTAATACAACTAGATTTGGTTCAAAATTGTCAATAATGTCCATTAACTCAGCATCATAGGCCTCGCGCGAGTCAAAGTCTTTATGGCTAAGTACACGAGTTTGTATACCTGCATTTTTTGCTCGTTCAAGGCCATAGGCGTCGGCTTTATTACTAATTACAGCGGCGATTTCGGCTTTTATCTCACCACGCGCACATGCGTCGATGATGGCTTGAAGGTTTGAACCGCTACCAGAAATTAATACAACAAGACGACAAGGGGTCATTAGTCACGACCACCTAAAATTTCTACTTGCTCTTCGCCTGCTTTCGCATCTTGGATTTCACCGATATGCCATGCATTTTCGCCAAGATCTTTAAGAATCGCTAAGCTTTGCTCAAGTTTATCGGCTGGAACAACTAATACCATTCCAACACCACAGTTAAATGTACGGTACATTTCGTGAGTTGTGATGTTGCCATTTTCTTGTAACCAGTTGAAAATTACAGGCCATTCCCAGCTGTCACCTTTGATCACTGCTTTTGCAGATTCAGGTAAAACTCGTGGGATATTTTCCCAGAAACCACCGCCTGTGATGTGCGATAACGCGTGAACGTCAACCTGCTTAAATAACTCAAGGAGTTGTTTAACATAGATGCGAGTTGGCTCTAAAAGGTGATCGCCCAGTGTTTTGCCGTCTAGGTCAGCGCTTGTGTCAGCACCTGATACTTCAAGTACTTTACGAATTAATGAGAAGCCGTTTGAATGAGGACCACTTGATGCTAGAGCGATTAATTGGTCGCCAGCAGCCACTTTAGTGCCATCGATAATTTTTGACTTTTCTACAACACCGGTGCAGAAACCAGCCATATCGTAGTCTTCACCTTCATACATACCTGGCATTTCAGCAGTCTCACCGCCGATTAACGCACAGCCAGAAAGCTCACAGCCTTTACCGATACCTGTTACAACATCGGCTGCAGTGTCGACGTCTAATTTACCCGTTGCATAGTAATCAAGGAAAAATAGTGGCTCAGCACCTTGTACAATAAGGTCGTTTACACACATAGCAACAAGGTCGATACCCACTGTATCGTGCTTTTTAAGATCGATTGCTAAACGTAGTTTTGTACCAACACCGTCTGTGCCAGCAACCAGGACAGGCTCTTTATAGCCAGTTGGTAGTTCGCAAAGTGCGCCAAAACCACCGATACCGCCCATTACTTCAGGACGTTTGGTTTTTTTAACGACGCCTTTAATACGCTCAACAAGTGCATTACCGGCATCGATATCTACGCCCGCGTCTTTATAGCTAAGAGACTGTTTTTGTTCGCTCACAGGTTTTCCTCAAAAAAGTTGCATGTGGGTTGCTTAGAAACGCGCGTATTTTACAACAATTGCACTGGCGCGGCTAGTTGAAAAATCACTTTAACCGACTTGACAAGGACAGTTGTCCGCAAAATGAGAATGAAGGTGTAAAGATAGAGGCGCCAGTGTGTTCTGGCGCCTAAATAAAGAGGGGTAAAATAGGTTAGGCTTTCGCCGTTAAAATAGCCCGCAGAGGAGCAGGGTAGCCCTCAATCGTTTTGCTGGTGTCGGTGGGGTCTAAAAAGTCAACCAGTGACTCGTTTTCCATCCACTGGGTTTTGCGTTGTTCTTCAAGTGTGGTGATTGCACAATCTTTAACTTGGACATCTTTAAAACCAACGCGCTCCATCCACAGCTTTAATGCTGCCGTACTTGGAATAAACCACACGTTGCGCATTTTTGCGTAACGATCGGTGGGCACAAGTACCGTGTGTTCGTCACCTTCGACAACCAGCGTTTCTAACACTAATTCACCCCCAGGACGAAGCTGTGCTTTTAATTGGGCTAAAAAGTCGATAGGCGAGCGACGATGATATAACACCCCCATCGAAAACACGGTATCAAACGCTTTAAGCTCTGGCAGTGCTTCAACACCGAGTGGTAATAAGTGAACATTGTCATCTTGGTGGTAATGTTTAATCGCTTGAAACTGGCATAAAAATAGATCAGAGGGGTCAATGCCCACCACAAAGTTGGCACCTTCACCACGCATACGCCATAAGTGGTAACCAGAACCACAGCCAATATCAAGTACTGTACGGCCTTTTAATGGCTCAATATGCGGCAACAAACGATCCCATTTCCAATCGCTGCGCCATTCAGTATCAATGTCGATACCGTGTAAGCTAAATGGGCCTTTACGCCAAGGCATCATGCGTTTTAATAAATGGGTGAGCTGCTTTTGTTGACCTTCTGATAACTCATCGCCTGTGCCTATCTGTACTTTATCTTGCAGGTTTACATGATCCGTACTGATTTCTGGTAAGTTTTTTAATACCTTTTGCCATTTGGGTAAATCACCATGACTTGCTTCTTGCTCCCAATGCTTAAGTTGAGCAGGCAAGGTTTCGAGCCAATGACTGAGCGGGCTTTGTGCTATTGCAGCGTAAAATTGGTTAAACCATTGAGACATGAAATACTCTTTAATATCGTTGTGCTGTTACTTGATGGCAATCATCGAGCAGAAATTAAAACATTGGTACCATACTTGGGTTTGGCTAAAGCCAATCTCAGTGAGGCGTGCTAAATGAGTACTCAAATGATCAGGGCGCATAACATTTTCAATCGCTGTGCGTTTTTGGCTGATCTCAAGTTCTGAGTAACCGTTGTGACGTTTAAAATCATGGTGTAAATCAATCAGCAAATTATTGCATTGCTCATTTTCACCTTTAATTTTTTCGCTAAGCAGCAACACGCCACCGGGCTTTAAATTAGCATAGATTTTCTCAAGCACTGCGTGGCGCTTTTCAGGCGGAATAAACTGCAGGGTAAAGTTCATTGCTACAACAGAAGCATTTTCGATGGCTAAATCGTTAATATCACCAAGGGTAACTGTAACGGGAACTTCAGAACGAAAGCCTTGTAAATGCAGTTTACACCGCTCAACCATGGCTTGTGAGTTATCTACCGCAATGATATTACAGTTATCTGTACGAATATTACGGCGCATGCTTAATGTTACAGCACCTAACGAGCAGCCTAAATCATATAGGTTTGAGTTACTTTGTGCGTACTCACCAGCTAGTTTTCCCATGGTACTAACAATAGTGGCATAACCCGGCACCGAACGCTGGATCATATCTGGGAATACTTCAACTACATGTTGGTCAAAACTAAAGTCTTTAACCGCTTGCTCAGTGGCATAAATACTGTCTTTTTGCGTCACGTGAACAGTCTCTTTAAAAAATAATACCGCTATTTTAGCATTTTTAGCTGGATAGTCAGTGATAAATTCAGTAGCTTGGCTAGAATTATCAATAACAAGTACAAGAAAGAGAAGTTTAATGACTAAAAGCAAAGTGATCAGTACAGAAGATATCTTATCAACTCTGTGTCATTCAGTTACCGGCGTATTATCGTCAGCAAGTGGCAATAAAATTAGCTATTCGGCTATGGTACAAAAAATTACCCGTACCTGCATGCGCCCAGATATAGGTTGTTTTGTATTGTTCGATGGTGGTTTTACAGGCCTGGTGGTAACAAACTTCACGGCACAAGCGGCGATGGAAATTTACCATGATTATATGCGCAGTATGGGTATGCCAGAAGAAGAAATAGCCAATAGCCATTTATCAGACGACGTTGCCAACGTACTTGGTGAGCTGATGAACCAAATCGTGGGCGACTTTACTTCTAAAGTACGCGACCAATTGCATACGTCTATCACCCAAAACCAACCTAAAATGATGGCAATCAACAAGCAAGTACAGATTTCGGTTGATACCACTATGGATAGACCACAAGCACGCCGCGTGACATTCACTACATCGAAGCAAAATATCTTCTATCTTGAGCTTGCGATGGATAAAACTGAGTTTATCAAGCTTCATGACTTTGATATTTCAGAAGCGGTTGACCCTGATGACATCATTGAAAACGAAGCAAAACAAAAAGCTGAAAAGCAAAAAGCAGCATCACAAGCAGACGATGCCGATGATGATTTTATGGCTGAACTTGGTTTGTAACCGGATTCGTATATACTATCTCTCAGTATTAATTGGTAGCTAATCATTTAATACTGAGAAATATAAGATTGGATCATCACAAGTCCTCAACTATCGCTTTATGTACCTTTATTTCTAACTCCGAACTTTCTTATTGCCAACGTCAAGCTAAGCGGGAAATTATAGTTTGTCTAAATTATGCGAAGCACAAGCCAACTGCAATTTATCGTTTAAGTGCCTAGCTATATTTTTAATACTCTAGCCTTGAAAGTATTTCTAATAGTTCTAGCTCATCAAACTCACCAGTTATTTGGTAAATCACCTCACTCTCTACTTTATTAAGATATACCCTATCATAATCGACATTGCTTCCAGTAATAGTAAAGGCAAACAAATCACCTTTACGATAAACCTTCATCTTATTTGAGCTATCTATATCAAATGCTTTTTTTATGGCATCTAACTTGTTAGTTTTTAATGAATTTGTATATAACCTCAGGAAAAACTCATGCACAGTTAGATTAAATTTTTTGTGAAGGTTTGATATAGCAATATCTGGCGGGTTAAGTCCTATTGTTAATTCTTTATCATTATTCAGAATTGTCACTGTGTGGTTAGATAATCCAAGGAAGTTTATTCTCTTTAAATCATCTCTCGTAGGACAGAAAGATATATCTACAATATTTAACTGAAAGGTATCTGTTGAGCACTTTGATTTAGGGAATTGTATCACATTAGTTGCAAAGACATTACTAGATGTTATTAATAGCAAAAAAGGGATTACTCTTTTCATTTTATATTCCCAACGCAGATAGTTGTAATTTAGTTCTATAGTTACGTACAACTTCTTTAGCACAAGTTAATGATTGCTTTGATTCTATCTGTCTTAAAACACTTTGAGTAAAGTTTCTTACGATCCAAGATATGGTTGCCTTTCCTCCAATTGGCCGTGGAACCCAACTTAATGCAGTTGAGCATTTCTGAGTTGCAAAGATCATTTCACCAAAGGTTTCTGCTACGCGAGCATTAACATCCCCTTCGAAAGTAAGATTTAGACCTGCTGCCTTATAAAAAGCATTGATAGCATTTTTTACTGCTGTATGATCAGTCATATTAAATTCCATTTTAATTTTTATATAAAATATCCACTCTAACTCTAGAGGATACATTTATTTGAATTTATAGCAATGTTAATTCACCGATAACATTGGCCTGTGATTACCTAGAGTTCCCTTTAACAGTGAATGAGCTATTTTTAGGGTTGCCAGTATGTAAGTTTAAATGATTTCATTATTAATAGGTTTAACTTGGGTGTAGGGGGGAGGTTTGATGGCATTATAACTGGAGGTCTATTTAATCAAGAGTATAAAGTTGTATAATGAGTATTTTTATAATAAATAATTTAAAAGTTATGACTTGAATATGTTAGAAAGCTTTAACGAGAATGGGTTTTTATAAAAAATTATAAATTTCAGCAGTTATTTCATCCTTATAAATTTATAATTAACTTTTGATAGCATTAATAAGGGTTTTTCCCTTCACCTACCAGCACACTGAATATTCTTAAATCAAGCTCGAGTTGATGGTATTGCGGCTCCATGTGGCAACAGAGTTGATAAAACGCTTTGTTGTGGTCCTTTTCTTTAAAATGTGCAAGTTCGTGAACAACCAATGCTTTTAATAACGGCTCTGGTGCGCATAGTAAGTCGCTGTTAATGGCTAGGTCGTGCTTACGCGTTTTGCCTTGCATACGAAAAGTATGCGTACCTAACGCATTGGTGACCATATCGCCTTGTTTTTTAAACGCGGCACGACCAAAAGGCAGGGCGTTTTTAAGGTAACGTTTTTTAAGCTCGGTTGCATAATTGTATAAGGCTTTATCATTGGTGATGTTATGCGCGTCAGGGTATTTACCTTTTAAATACTGTGCGGCTTTGTCATTACTAAAAAGCTGTAATACTTGGTCAACGATATGGGGCGGGTAACCTTGAAAATAACGGCTGTAGTCTTTCATATGCACTCTGAAATTAAAATAAACTGCTTTGGCTGGCTTCTCGCTCACCTGTAAAAGGCGCGAGCACCGGGTGATTATAACCTAAATCTTGGCAAAATTGCCTCGCCAATAGTGGCGATTCGCGGTTATCGGCGGTATGAAAAAACACATACGGTGATTTACCTTCTTCAAGCCATTGTTTTATTTTTTTAAGCCAAGGTTGGTAATACGATTTGTATTCATGGTTAAGGCTTGCAATAACAAAGCGCAGCATCGGATTACTGCCCGTTGCTATAGCATGGACAGGTAAATAAGGCTTTTTCTTTTGCGCATCAATCAATGCATCTGTTTCTGCGGGCACTGCAAATAAAGCCCGTGTATCCATACTTATGCGATTAATGTTGTTTTCAATTAGTAGCTGATTAAGGCGAATTTCAGCATCACCTTTTTGAAAAAACGCGGGATGGCGTACTTCAACACCATAATTGAGGTGTTTGGGTAACTGGGCAATAAAATTAGTCAGCAGGGGCAGAGCATTAGGGCCAAAGGCACTTGGTAACTGCAACATAATTTGCCCAGTTTTGGCAAAAATAGGTTCAAACAGGGTCAGCCATGCATTTAGCTCATTGTTTATATTGGTGAGTTGTAATTCATGGCTAAAGCGTCTGTGAAATTTAAAGGTGAATTTAAAGTCGTTGGGTACAGCATCGCACCAGCGTAATAATGATTCGTGACTTGGGTCAGCATAAAAGCTGGTATTGCCCTCAACCGAATTGAAGGTGTGCGCGTACTCGTTGAGCATGTCGGCACTTTTACAGTGACTAGAGAGTAAATTTCCTTTCCATGCGGTGCTAGACCACTGCGGACAACCTAAGTACAGCATTAAATCAACCAATAAATTTAAACTGCGCGTAGTGTAACAAAAGAAATGAATGCTCAGAAGTCAGTGCGTATATTTAGGCTTCTTGGCGCACTGCTGGCACTCGCATTTTGAGATGTTTTGGGTATAATGCTCAGCCTTAAATGATTACTTTGTATAGTGGCTTTTGCTCTCAAAATAGCGAACTCTTAAGAGCAGGCGGCTATAAGTCTTTAACTGACAGGAATACTATGCGCTCTATATATTGCGGACAGCTAAATAAATCTCACGTAGATCAAGAAGTTGAACTATGTGGTTGGATCAATAAACGCCGTGACCTTGGTGGACTTATTTTCGTCGATTTGCGTGACAGAGAAGGGCTCGTTCAAGTGGTTTTTGATCCTGAAGTAGAAGGATTAATGGACACTGCGAATAAACTACGCCAAGAGTTTTGTGTGCAGTTAAAAGGTGTTGTTCGCGCACGCCCTGAAAGCCAAGTAAATAAAGACATGGCAACAGGTGAAGTTGAAATTTTAGGCACAAGCTTAACTATCATCAACCGTTCAGAGCCATTACCTCTTGATTTTAATCAGCAAAACTCTGAAGAGCGCCGTTTAAAATACCGCTACTTAGATTTACGTCGTCTTGAAATGAGTGACCGTATTAAACTACGTGCAAAAGCGAGCAGCTTTGTGCGTCGTTTCTTAGATGACAATGGTTTCTTAGATATCGAAACACCCGTACTTACAAAAGCAACACCAGAAGGTGCGCGTGACTACTTAGTACCAAGCCGTGTGCACAAAGGCAGCTTTTATGCATTGCCTCAGTCGCCACAGTTATTTAAACAATTACTAATGATGTCGGGTTTTGACCGTTACTATCAAATTGTTAAATGTTTCCGTGACGAAGATTTACGTGCTGACCGTCAGCCAGAATTCACACAAATCGATTTAGAAACGTCATTCATGAGCTCTAATGAAGTTCGTGCGATGACAGAGAAAATGATCCGTGAAATGTGGCAATCACTGCTTAACGTTGATTTAGGTGACTTCCCTGTCATGCCTTACAGCGAAGCAATGCGTTTATACGGTTCAGATAAGCCAGATTTACGTAACCCAATGCAACTTGTTGATGTTGCTGACTTAGTCAAAGACGTTGAATTTAAAGTTTTCTCAGGCCCTGCAAACGACGAAAAAGGCCGTGTTGCCGTGTTAACTGTACCAGGCGGTGCAGAGCTTTCTCGCAAGCAGATTGACGACTACACGAAATTCATCGGTATTTATGGGGCGAAAGGCCTTGCATGGATGAAGGTTAACGACCGTGCTGCGGGTGTTGAAGGTGTACAATCACCAATCGCTAAATTCTTAAATGAAGACGTGATTAACCAATTACTTGAGCGTACTAATGCGCAATCGGGCGATATCATTCTATTTGGTGCAGACAAACGCAACGTGGTTAACGAAGCAATGGGTGCGCTTCGTCTTAAGATTGGTGTTGATTTAGGTATTACAAACCTTGATAGCTGGAAACCGCTATGGGTTGTTGACTTCCCAATGTTCGAAGAAGACGACGAAGGTACATTACATGCGGTTCACCACCCATTCACGGCTCCAAAAGAAATTTCGCCAGCAGAGCTAGAGGCAAACCCTGCCGCAGCAATCTCTGATGCATACGACATGGTATTGAATGGCTATGAAGTAGGTGGTGGCTCAGTACGTATTCACAACGCCGACATGCAAGAAACAGCGTTTAGAATCTTAGGTATTGATGCACAAGAGCAACAAGACAAGTTTGGTTTCTTACTTGACGCCCTAAAATACGGTACACCACCGCATGCAGGTCTTGCGTTTGGTCTTGACCGTTTAGTGATGTTGCTATGTGGCACTGATAACATTCGTGACGTAATTGCATTCCCTAAAACAACGCAAGCATCATGTTTATTAACAGATGCACCAAGCAAAGCTAATGCGGATTCGTTAACAGAGCTTGCGATTAATGTGGTTGCAAAAGACGCTGAGTAATTCTTAATAAACTGAATTATAAGCTTTAATGAAAGCCCTAAGGTGTACTCCTTAGGGCTTTTTTGTGTTTAATGTCTCGTCCTGAAATGTGTTTACACATTTAGGACTTATTATGACCAAGTCAAATAATACACCGATCAAACGAACACAACGAGATTATTCATTAGGCTTTAAATTACAAGTTGTCGACGCTGTAGAAAAAGGCGATATGA
>NZ_JACDWU010000303.1:0-130525 GCF_016464045.1 Pseudoalteromonas sp. bablab_jr011
TCATATCGCCTTTTTCTACAGCGTCGACAACTTGTAATTTAAAGCCTAATGAATAATCTCGTTGTGTTCGTTTGATCGGTGTATTATTTGACTTGGTCATAATAAGTCCTAAATGTGTAAACACATTTCAGGACGAGACAATTTATAAAAACAAAGCGCTAGCTCCTAACTAGCGCTTTTATTACCTTTGTTCTTGCTCCCCCAAAATGCCCTAAACAATCGCATTAACCCAAGAGTTGAAACGGCAATACCAACAATCACAAATTCAAAGTACCAGGGCGCGCCGTTATAGCCCATGGCTTGCCAGCCTTTTTGCATATACGGTTGCATGTCAGGTATAAAATGGCACACAAACAACCCCAAAAAGAATAGAATGATCACTTCATCCATCATTGTTTTGTCGCGGTTCTTCAGCACAAGCAAGTCATAGTCCGCGTCGTTTTGCTCGGCTTGCATGCAGCGTTTTGCTTTAGCATTGAACTGAGCAATTTTAAAGTTGTTCTCAGCACGTGCTACATCGGCGGCCATTTCTGCCGCGATGCGTTTACGCTCAACATAGCCGCCGGTTAAATCGGCTATTGGGTCTGTGATGAATGGAACCAGTGTTTTTAACCATCCCATTATTTTATCCCTCTGATCAATTTAATAAACGCTTTTGGGTCTTTACTAAATGCTTTTATTAGTTTGTCGAACCCTTCAAGCAAGTGCGGGGCCGCGTAGGCGGTTACCCCAATCACGCCTGTTTTTAGGTTTTCATCAAACCCGCGCCATTCACAAAACATGGCTGATAGGTAGGCTGCAAATATGGCAATGAGCACACTCATAAAATAATGAAAAAACGTAAACTGCCGTTTGCTCAAATACATTTGGATTGCGGCAGCTAAAAAACTCAACATAAGTAATCGCCCCCATTGTTTTATAAATTCGATAACATCAATCCAGCTCATGCGCTTTCCTTAGGTGTTGGGTTTAGGTCTGAATACTCAGGCTCTTTAAAATCAATATGCTGTGCAGTAGGCAAGTAATTGTTGATCCCTAAAACATCTTGCTGCAGGGGCACAACTTCGTTGTTGTAATAGGCGCGGGTGATTTTGTCTAAATCACCAAAGCCGGGGCTGTCGCCAGATGATTGGCCGCTCAGTGCTTCTTGAGCACGGTGCATGCTGAGCATGTCGTTAAGGGTAATTTTCTTAATACGCTCAAATTCGTCTTTGGTTGATATGTCGCCCACAGGGGTTATTTTTAACGACTTTTCAGCATCGGCTTTTTGCCCCCTAAAGTTTAAAAATAAACTCCTAAAGTTGCCCGCTGCTTTACTGTCTTGAATGGCTTTTTTAAGTGCGTTTTCATCTTCTAGGCTCATGAACGGGTCGGCCATTGAAAATATAAACCCCATGTGCGCGCCGTTCTTGTAATAGCGGCGGCGAAATAGCGTGGCATCTTCATTGAGTAAAGCTGATTGAATACCACCGTAATATTGCGGTATGCCATAAATGCCTTGGGCAGGGTCATACTCTTTTACGTGTATAACTTCACCGGCATTAAAATAAATAGGCTCGTGGCTGCGGTTACTTAATTGCGCATACACACCGCGCGTATCGGTATAACGCATAGTGAGGGCGGGTAAATGGCGCAGTTTAATGACTTGCCCAAATGCGTTTTTAATAATCTGTAAATAGGCGTTGCCGCTCCACAGTAAATCAAAGGCAAACTTGCTAAGGGCTTGATGGCTCAATAACGGGTTAGGCTTATACCACTTTAAGATCATGTTGCGCTTAAAGTAGAGTATTGGCCCATGCTGGGCATTAACGCGCAGAAGCTTTACTAAACCTTGCAAACTAATGGGCGGTGCATAAATGCCGTTACTGTCACTAAATACACCAACGTAATCAGTCAGCCGGTTGTCTAAACATGGCTCAGGATCACCAAAGCTAAATGAATCGGTCATTGCGGTACGTTGATTGTAGTTAGGCACTTGGCCGTTACTTACTTGTAATCGTGGTTTGGTCATTAAGCTGCAATTCCTACAGAGGTTTGACGGTTAAGGGCGTTGCCGTCGAGTGGTTCAAATAACATGGCGTGCATAATTGCCCATGCAATATCGGCATGGCCTGTGGTGGCGGTGCGGTTTGTGGCATAGGTAATTTGATCGCCAACCACTTTGCGGCGAATATTAATAAACGAGCTGGCAATATTTACCGCGTCCTGGTCAAACTCAAAACGGCGGTTTTGAATAACGTTGATTGCCTTGATCACCATGCGGTTTTTAATAATCGGGTTGTAATGGATAGGCTCTGCATTAGGGTAAAACTTAGTGATAAGTTCCCACACGCCGTAACCAATGCCTGTGGTATCTACGCCAATATGTACCACGTTGTATTTTTCGATGAGGAGCTTTATTTCGTTCGCCATGGCTTCAAAGTCATTACCGCTTAAATCAAGTGCTTCAAGAAGGCGGAATTTTTCGCCGGGTTTCATGGGGGCACTGAGTACGGCAACACTGGCTTTATCGCCAAAGCGGGCAGGGTCAAACCCAATAACGACAGGTTTTAAACCATAGGGGCGCTCATCGTCTAAATCAAAGTCAGTCCATTTGGTTGAATCGCCTACACAGTTCATTAATTGTTTTAAGTTAAACGCGCTGTGTGCATCATCAATAAACTTACACATAAACAAGTTATTAAACTCATCTAGCGAGTATTCGTTTTCAAGTACGCCAATATCAATGCGGTCAAAGCCTGAATTCACCACATCGTGCACAGTGAGCATTTGGCGCCAAATGCCGTCGTCACACAGCAGGCCATGCTTTAAGTTTTTATGGCTAACATCAATGGCAAATTCAGGATCGTTACAGGCTTTGGTTTTACGAAACCATTTACCATTCCAGTGATCATACGCTTCGTGGCTGGTAACACTTGGTGTACTAAAGTAGGTAATACGTAAATGCTTATGCGTGGCCATGGCTTGTGCAAGGCCGCGTAACGTTTTGTATTTAGGTATCCAAAACACTTCATCTATATATAAGTCGCCTGACTCAGATTGCGCAGTTCGTGCATTGGTTGACTTAAATATCAGCTTAACCGTTTTTCCGCCGGCTAAATTAAGCACCATCGGCGAGCCGGTTAATTCAATATTAAAATGCTCACGGCACAGCGCTACAATATTGGCTTTAAATACTTCGGCTTGGTCGCGGCTCGCGGATATAAATATTTTATTGCGGCCATTCACCACAGCATCGTAAAACGCCTCAAATGCAAAGTAGAATGTAGCGCCAATTTGGCGGGGTTTTAATATAAAGCGGGCGCGGTGGTCTTGGTTATCAAACCAATGTTTTTGGTGCGGGTAAAGTAGTTTGTCTTTAAGCGCGTTGAGCATTTCAATGGTAATGCCTGAGCAATCGTTCTTCTTTTTCTTCTTCGATTTTTTATCATTACTGTTATGACTGCCGCCGCTATTATTGTTGGCGGGGTCGTCATTACTTGCGCGTTGTTTAGGAGCGGGTGCCAGTTTGCTTTTATTAAGCGCGCACAACTGGCGCGTGCAAAAATCTAACTCTTTATAGTCGGCATCGGTTTTATTGTCTTTATCGGCCAGTACATTTATGCGTTTGCTATACGCCATTTCGGCATTATAGCTTGGGCACATATCCTCCCACTTACCAGCTTCAGACCAGCGGCGAACGCTACGCGCACTTGGCATATCGTCAAGCTCGGCTATTTCATCCACCGTATAGCCTTCAACAACATACAAGTCTTGTGCTTTTTTGCGTATCTCTGGTCCGTAGTTCGCCTTCATATTGCACCGCTTTTATTAATCCATAGCGGCAGTGTATTCGTTATAAAGCGCTTAATCTGTCAGTCAAAAACCTAGTCATTCCTAAAAGCTTAATATAGGAATTTCAAAAGGTTAAACCGTTGGAAAGGAATAAAAAGAGGGTGCAAACTGCAACTACTTTAAAGCAATACGCTTAATTTGCACATATTTAAAAAGGGTTGTTTATGCCAGGTCAACTACGTACAAAACCGCTATCAATCGCTGCCGTTGGCATGACCGTTGATGGCCGTGAAATATCAGAGCAAGACGTAGCCGACATAGTAGAAACCTACAACCCACGCAAATACGGCGCCCGCATTAATATTGATCACGAATTTAATTGGTCAGGCTGGGCCGCTAAAAACCTGCATAACGTGGATATACCCGGCATGTTGGGCGATGTAGTAAGCGTTGAAGCCTATGAAAACGAAGAAGGCGTTGTGTGTTTATACGCCGTACTTGCCCCCAATCAAGGGTTTGTTGAGCTGAACAAAGCAGACCAAGCGGTTTACTTTAGTATCGAAATTAGCCTTGATTTTATGGGCTCTGGCAAAACCTACCTAACAGGCTTAGCAGTGACCGACTACCCAGCAAGCTGCTACACAGACCGAATCCATTTCAGTAGTAAGAGTAAACCAGACGACAAGGACGTCGCCTTATTAACCGTTGATTTAGGGTCATGTGAGCCAATCGACACATCACCTAAAAAACCCTTTTTTAAACGACTATTCGCAAAGGAAGATCCCGACATGAACGAAACACAATTAGCCAATGCATTAAAAGATGCACTCGGCACACCGCTTAGTGAATTTGGCCAAAAGCTAGATGGGCTTGCCACAAAGCTTGATTCGTTTTCAACCAACAAAGTGGAAGACGAAGAAGCGCCGCCAGAAGGCGAACAAAGCACAGAGCTAAGCCAAGTTAAAGAGGAATTATCTTCAACTAAGCAGCTGCTTACTGAGCTAACCGATAAGTTTGAAAAAGTATTAAAAGCACCTGCGGGTGGTACGACCGACGCCGACGACGAACACGAAGGCGAAGAAGGCAAATACAGCCAATTGCTGTAAGTGAATCACCTTAACATTACTTAGCAACACGCAGGAAAGCAGATGAAGACAAGAACAAGAGATTTATTCGTCGCCATTATGGCAGGCATGGCCGTTAACTACGGTGTTACCTCAATGAGCGAGCAATTTAATGTAGAGCCTACAGTTGAGCAGCGTTTATATGACGCCGTTTATGAGTCAGCTGAATTTTTACAGATGATCAACACCGCACCAGTTGACGACCTTGTTGGTCAGTCAGTGATCATGAGTGTTGACGGTGGCATCACAGGCCGCGCAGGCGTAGAAACCGACGACACCAAAGAGCGTAAAACCCGCGACGTATCAAAGCTCGCTAAGCGTGAATACCGTTGTTACCCGGTTGAATGTGACATTCATATCACATGGGTAAAAATGGATCAGTGGTCTAAGTTCCCTGATTTTCATAATCGCTATCGTAACCACGTTCGCCAAGCAATCGCACTCGACATTATTAAAATTGGTTGGAATGGTACACACGTAGCCGATACAACCGACATTACAGCCTACCCAATGATGAACGATGTAAACATTGGTTGGTTGCAGTTGATCCGCCGCGATGCTCCAGAGCGTGCAATTAGTGAAGGTGCAACCGCTGGCGAAATTCGCATTGGTGCCGGTGGCGATTACGAAAACTTAGACCAAGCGGTGCACGACGCATTGCAAGGTATTCCTGAGCATAAGCGTGCAAACATGGTAGCTATTATTGGCGACGAGTTATTAGCGCACGACAAAAATAAGCTGTATGCCAAACAAGCCCATACCCCAAGCGAAAAAACCAAGATTGAATTGCAACAGGTGATTGATACCTATGGCGGTTTGATGACTTACAAAATCCCGTTTTTCCCCGCTCGCGGCATTTTAGTAACCAGTTTTGACAACTTAAGTCACTACGTACAAACGGGCTCAACGCGTACCAGTGTAGAAAACAACGCCAAGAAAAAGCGCGTTGAGGACTACCTATCACGCAACGATTGCTACTACATCGAAGACCTTGAAAAAGTCATGTACTTCGAGTCTACCAGCATCAAGTTACCAAATGCCGCCGGCGACGCGTGGGCATAGCAGCCTGATTATTTAGCAGCAGTTAGCCGCCCTATATCCCTTATTTCGGGGCGGCTTTTTTTCACCAAATTAAAGAGTGTTTTTAAATGAGCTTAGTCAAAAAATCATTAGCCAAAGCAGCAAGCAGCGTACCAACAAGCACTGACAAAAAAGCGCCAACGGTCGCGGCAACAGCCACGAACACCCATGCGCCAACCACTATCACTACGCAAACTGAGTACCAGCTTTATGCAGCGGCCATCGAATCTGACTTAGCTCAACTAAAAACATTTACAGATATTGCAGATAAAGCGACATACAAATCAGAAGCGTTAGAGCGCCAAGATTATCTAGGTTACATCAATCAATATCGACTCAGCGGCCAGTGTCACCCGAACACGGTTTTAGCATGGGTGTTTATTTGGTTGGTTGATCTTAAACGCTGGGATGCAGTACTGGAATTATTGCCATTTATGGTTGAGCAAAAGCAACCACTGCCAACGGTATTTAATACCAAGCATTGGCCTACGTTCGTTATCGACCAACTCTATGACGATGCAAATTACTACCTAACAGAATCAAAGCAGCAAGGATTATTTGATATTAGCTACGTACTGCGCGGCCTGATCAATACCGTAAAAAATCAAGATTGGAACGGCCTTGAAGTAGTGGGCGGTAAATTGTACGCCATTGCTGCCAAGGTTGATGCAGCCCAGCACAACTATGGTAATGCACTGTTATTTGCAGAGCACGCCCAAGCGATTAACGACAAAGCAGGGGTTAAAGGTTTAGTCGATAAGCTAACGAAACAGTTAAAAGGGATCGTTAGCGAATAACAGCTCCAACGCCGGTGGGCAACTTAGCACTTCGTCAGCATTCGTTGTTTGACGCCCTGTGACTAAGTGGCGCCCACACCCAATTTAACGTGTGTTTTACAGGTGCAATATGAACTTAAGCGGTATGCCACAAGCAGATTTACAAAGCATCAATGTTGATGTGCAAGGTAATGGCTATTACCCAGCACTGAGCACCGCGTATTTTATTGAGCACTACGCAGTTGCTCAAGACTACGCCAGCAAAAGTGAGCTGCTTGTTGAAAAGCTAAAGCGTGCACAGGGTGAAATTAATCAAGAATTAGAAGATGTTCAGCTTACTAATGGCGAACCACTGAACGCGCAACAAGTCATGTTTTATCACGATGCGGTGTATAGCAAAGCTAAGGCGCATTTACTGGTATCAAAACTAGGCAGTACGCACCGTGACAGCGCAACAGCACAAAGCCAAACGGCCATTGATAATTATGATCATTGGCAACGCGAAAGCCTAAACGCCATGCGTTTACTGCAAGCACTGAGCCCTAACTTATCGGTAGCGCTGTTATGAGCCAGAGCAAAATAGCAACGCTTAAACAGCATTTAGCCAGCGCCGAATATCAAGGGCATAAGCTTGCGCTCGATACCCAGTTTGATAGCTGGATAGAAGGCGGGCGCATAGAGCCAAGCAGCAAAACCATTAACGGCAATGGCGTATTAGCCGCGCGGTTTTATTACTCAGGGGTGATCAGTATCAACCCATGCTTTGCACCGGCTGAGCTCATTTGTGCCTTTGCCTCGTTTTGGTTGCAAAACAATGGTGGGCGTTATGACAGCACCGATATTGAATTTAGCGCTGACGTAAACGACGACAACAGCAACGAAGTAGAGCTAACGATTGCCCAGCTTTGTGAAGACATAGAGCTAATACACACACCCAACGGCCCATTTGAATTAAACGGCAACCGTTACGACTTTGGTGAGCAAAGTCTATGGATAGCTGAAGCGTTCACACTTGAGGGTCAAGTAAGCAGTGCTTAACGTCAAATTTGACGAAGGGCGCAGTAAAGAACAATTAGCGTTTTTACAGCTTAAGCCCAATAAACGCCGCAACATATTACGCAGTGCAATACGTGCAGCAAACAAAAGCAGTAAAGAGCGCACTACTGGGCAGCGTGATCTGGTAGGTAAAACATGGCAAGGCAGAGCCAACGGCAAAAAAAAGAAAATGCTCACCAAGCTAAAGCGCAACATGAAAGTACGTTACGGCGCCAATAGCGCAGGAGTTTATTTTACCGGGGGTAACAGCGGCAAAATTGCTCGCGCTCATCAAGAGGGCGTAAGCCTAGATGCAGGCAAACCCAAAGGTCTAGCCGCACAGAATAAAGAAGGGCCAGCCACGCGTAATTTAGCCCGGGCACTAATAGCCGAGGGTTACACAATTCCACGCGGCAAAGGCAAGGGCAGTAAACGCCCAAGCATTAAATGGATAACTGAGCATTTAAGTATTAACCAAGCAGGGTTTTTACTGCGTGATTTAAAGGGCAGCTCAGGCAAGAGCTCATGGCAAATTGATTTGCCTGCCCGCTCTTTTTTAGGGCAAACCGTTGCAGAGCAAAAACAGCAACACAGTTTTATTTTAAACAAAGCTATGCAAGTGGCGTAGCGCAAGCAAAAAAGGAACGACCATGGCACAAGGTAAAGTATCCGTTGCCGCCATTCAAACAGGCAGTGGCGCTACAAAACAAGTAGAGCGCAGCGTATTATTTTTAGGCCAAGCGCCCGAAAGTAATGGCAGCATTTTACCAATCAACGCACAAAGTGATTTTGATGATTTGTTTGGCGCTGCCGACTCACCATTAAAAACCCAAGTAAAAGCATGGCAACGCAACGGCGACGACCTAGTCAGTGGTTATGCCATCCCGCATGGCGCCGGTGATGATGTAATGGGCTTAATTGATGAAGCAATGGATCAAGACATCAGTCCTGAAATCATTGTTATTTGTACGCCCGTCACTGGTAAAGCCGAAATTGAAAGCTACCAAGCAAAAGCGCTTGAAATCCTGTCAGGCCAATCGCGTTACGTGCGCTTTTTATTAGCGGCACCAGGTTTAACGCCTGAGCAAAATTGGTCAGATTTAGTCACTGCATTGCAGCCATTAACTGATGGTGTAGTAGGCGAACGCGTTGCAGTGATCCCGCTTTTATTTGGTGATGAACTCGGCGGCGTAACAGGGCGTTTATGTAAAAGCTCAGTCACGATTGCTGATAGCCCAATGCGTGTACTCACTGGGGCATTGTCACTTATGCCACACCCAACTGATGCAGCAGGCAAACCGCTTACTAATTCAACCACTGCGGCACTGGATGCACAGCGTTTTAGTTGTACGCAATTTTACCCTGATTTTGACGGCGTGTATTTTGGCGACGTAAACATGCTGGATGCTGAAGGCGGTGATTTTCAAAAAATTGAAATAGGCCGCATTGTCGATAAAGCCGCGCGTGCCGTTCGCAACATCGGTATTCAAAACGTTAAAAACCGCCGCTTAAACAATAGCAGCACCGGTATTGAATTTGGTAAACGCATTATGGGTAAACCACTGCGTGATATGGCGCGATCAGTCAACATCGGCGCCGACAAATTCCCCGGTTTAATTGACGCCCCAAAAGACGACAGTATTAACCTCACATTTATGGATGCGACCACGTTGCAAGTTGTGCTTAAGGTTAAGCCAATCGATTCACCCAGCACCATTATTGTTGGGATCATGTTAGATAACGCAGAGTAGGAGCGCGAACATGCAAAAGGTATTAGGCGGTAAAGACTTCGATATTTTTATCGGGGGCTCGATGGTTCACGTTATGGAAGCTACTTGCAAAATTACGGATGGGCGCACCGTTAAAAAAGTGCGTGGTATTCCAAAAGGATTTATTGATGGCGACGTTGAAGGCGAAGTAACGCTAAAACTCGATCACGAAAACTGGTTATTAGTGCAAGCGCAAGCCGAAAAAGCAGGCAGCTGGAAAGGCATTGAACCGTTTGATGTGGCATTTAATGCAGAAGTAGCCGCCGGTAAAAAGAACGTTGAAGCGTTTGGTTGCTTGCCGCAGCTAGACGAGATTTTAAACATTAAAGCCGATGGCGGCGAAGAAGACACCACAACAATCAAGTGTCCGATCACCAGCCCTGATTTTGTAAAAATTAACGGCGTGTCTTATCTAACCGCTGATGAAGTGAGAGATCTGTAATGACTAAAGCCATTCGCACACTGACTGCCACAACATTACTAAGCACCCTGCAAGCATGTGGGCATAAAGTATTTGAGGGTGAATTAAACCTAAACATTATAGGTATTCGCCATGCAAACACCCGCGCCAACACGTTTAACGATGCAATTTGTGTGTTGTATCAGCAAAACAGCGAATGGCAGTTAAAGCAGTTCAAAGCCACAACTGATGCCGGTATTTACTGGCGTAACCACCCAATGAATGTAGATGGTACTGCCGTGCTAATTGCAGGGCAGCATAAAAGCCTGTGGACATTGGGTTATCACCAAGGCAAATACCGTGCCCTTGTACAACATAAACCGGTTGTTGTTCTTCGTGACAACAACCACGACACCGAGCTAGACACGGATGTCACACCCCAAGCAGTACTACAACAAGGTTACTTTGGCATTAATTGCCACCGCGCTAACAGCAAGGTCACATCAACTCAAGTTGATAGATGGTCAGCCGGTTGCCAGGTGTTTGCAAACCCAAATGACTTTGATGAATTTATTGCTTTGTGTGAGCAATCAGCAGCCAAGTATGGCCCTTATTTTACCTACACACTGCTAGAGCAAGCAGATATTAAAGAGAGTATTGATCATGGCGTTTGAGAAACACATCACATTAGAAACCCCCGTTGGCGACATTACATTTAACGTCAATGGCGCTGACTATAACAAATACATTAACTCGACTCAGCCGAATAACAAGGTGCAGCCGGCAACTAACTTTTTGCTAAACACAGTGGTTGAAGCCGATGCTAAAAAGCTCAAAGAGCTGGTACAGCAACCAGGTGCCGCATTGTTTTTAGTGGGTGCCATTGTTGAAGAATATCAACCCGAGTTTAATTTTACGGTAAAAAAATCGAAAGCCGAGCCAAGCAAATAGGCAAAAGCAGGCTTGATCAGTTACTGGCATACCACGCTAAATATTTTGGCAATTTACCAGTAACTGACGAGAGCTTGGCACAGGCGCTTTACCTTGAAACATCACAGCAAGAAAACTTTGTAACCGCCGTAAATAACGGCATTTGCACAGCATTAGGCGGCGAGTAATTAATGGCAACACTCAGCAAATTAGACAAGCTTACTTATTCAATCAGCATCATTGACAAAGTCACTGGGCCGGTTAATAAAGTCATGGCTAAAATTAATCAGCTGAGCCAGCAAACCGCCGCCGCCCAAGATCAAATGATGCGCGGCGCAGCCACAGCCGTCGGTGGTGGTTACGCCCTTGCAAAATCACTTGCGCCCGCTATTGATCACGTTGCCGCTTTAGGTGAAGTGCAATCACTGGGCGTTACTGACGACGCCTTGCAACAACTGACTAAAACCTCCTATAAGTTTGGTTTTCAATTTGGTGGTAACTCTGCCGAGTTTGTTCGCAGTGCTTACGATATTCAATCAGCCATTGCCGGCTTAAATGGGTTTGAGCTATCCGAGTTCACCAAAACATCAAACATATTAGCCGTAGCGACCAAAGCGGATGCGGCCACCATCACCAGTTATATGGGAACCATGTATGGCATCTTTGAAAAAACCGCTAATAAGATGGGCAAAGCGAATTGGGTAAACCAAATAGCAGGGCAAACCGCCACCGCCGTACAGCTATACAAAACCACCGGTGCAGAAATGCAAGCCGCGTTTTCAAACCTTGGGGCGACCGCGACAAACATTGGCTTAAGCTCGGCTCAACAATTCGCGTTAGTGGGCGAACTGCAACTGGTTGCTAAATCAGGATCAGTGGCTGGTACACAAGCGGCTTCATTATTACAAGGGATTGGTAAAGCGCAAGATGCATTAGGCATAAAATTAACCGCTGATAACGGCGACATGCTCGCGATTGATGTGGTGCTAGGGCGTATTAATAACCGCTTATCCTCACTGGGTTCTGTAGCGCGAGGCGATGTACTTACCCAAATATTTGGTAAACAAGGTGCAAAAGCTGTTGATGTACTCAGTACTAAGGTAGACAAATTAAAAGACGGCATCACTGTTTTTGAAAACGTGCAAGACAATTCCAAAGCCTTGGAGATGGCAAACATCATTGCCAGCCCATGGGATCGTTTAGGCGGTTCATTTAATGCAGCGGCTACCGCAATGGGTAACCGCTTATTGCCTGTGGTTGAGCCGTTCGTTGAAATGCTCGCCGCCGGCTTTGCGGGCATTGTGTCACTGACTGAGCGATTCCCATTTTTATCAAGCGTGATCGCAACGCTGGTTGTGGTTATCGTCGCGTTGATCACTGTGCATGGCATCATTATTTTTACGATGGGCCTGTATAAAATGGCGCTCGTTTCAACTGCTGCACTGACCGGTGGTTTAACCGTTCTAACAAAACTATGGCAGGGGGCGTTAATCGCACTGCGTGTACTGGGCTTTTTATCACTCATTGCAACGATGGGCGCGGCGGCCATTGCTATTGGCACATTTAAAGCGGTTATGCTCGCAGGTCAAGCGGCTACGTGGTTATTTAATGCGGCGCTTTGGGCAAACCCAATTACGTGGGTGGTAGCAGGTGTTATTGCGCTCATCGCAGCCGTTGGGGCGCTTATTTATTACTGGGATGATTTAGTCGCTGCGTTTCAAAATACCGCCTGGGGCAAAGTATTAATGGCGGTGTTTGATAGTGTAAAAGCGGCCTTTAATGGGGTAATTGATAGCGTTAAATGGGTGCTTGAAAAACTCGGCCTGATTGACGATACAGAGGCAAAAATAAAAACAGAGGCAACCTCAACACACGAAAACATTAACCGTGCTCAGCCTAGCAATTTAGTCATGCAAAATGCAGATCAAGCATTCAGCCGCGACTACGGCCAAGCCGTGATCAACAAAGCCGCGCAAGTACCAGGCAACAAAGTCAGCGCCAACCATGCTGCAGTGAATGATGTTACATATTCAAATCGAACGCAGTTAAACGCAGGCCAAACGAATAATGCTATTAACTCAGCATTACAAAGTAGTCATGCCATTGAGCAAACAAATAACGCGCTGACACAAATCAACGCGTTAAATAACAGTGCTGTAGATTCAGTTGTAGCAAATGCACACTCCAACCCAGTAACCACAGCCACGAACGATAGCGTAAAATCAACAAGCGCTAAAACGGCCAACATCAATAACAGCGCTATTTACTCGGCTGTTAGCGATGCTGTGTATTCAACAAGCACAGCAATGAATAGTGTAATTAACCCAACATTACAAAACAGTATTGCTACAAACCAAACAAATAGCGCGTTTACTCAAACCAGCGCATTAAATAACAGTGCCATAAATTCAGTTGTAGCGAATGCACAAACCAACGCAGTAACCACAGCCGCGAACGATGGCGCAAAATCAATGAGCGCAACAACGGGCAACATCAAGAACAGCGCTATTAACTCGGCTGTTAACGATGCTGTGTATTCAACAAGCACAGCAATGAATAGTGTAATTAACCCAACATTACAAAACAGTATTGCTACAAACCAAACAAATAGCGCGCTTACTCAAACCAGCGCGTTAAATAACAGTGCCATAAATTCAGTTGTAGCAAAGACACAAACTAACGCAGTAACCACAGCTACGAACGGTGTCGCAAACTCAACTAGTGCAACAACGGCCAACAAAAATAACAGCGCTATTAACTCAGCATTACAAAACAGCTCAGCTACACATAACTATGCTGGTTATATTGCACAATCAACGCCGTTCGCACCGCAATCAGCGCTACAAAATACCGTTGTTAGCACAGCTAACAATTTTACTAACGCTGCCAATTCACCTGTTTCTAGTAGTAAACACGTACAACTTTCCCTTGTTAATCAAGGCGCAGCGCCATTACAGCCATTGCCCGTGGTCAAAACAGATCAGGCAATTACCAACGTAGCCAATGCCAGTGCTTACAAAGTTGATCAACTAAGCACTGAGCAACAACAGCAAAGCAATAGTTATAAAGCCAAAGTGCAAAAATCAGCGTTTTTACAAAACCTAACGAGCAATACACATAACAGCAGTAGTTCAAGCGACAGCGATAACCGTAAGAGCGTGCACATTGAAACCGTGAACTTTAAATCTGACGACTTAGCGCAAAGCTTTGAGCAAATGATGGAGTTAGCCGGCTAATGAATTTTGATATAGCGCTGCATATAGATTTAGAAATACAAGATAACGATTTTGTTCTAAACGACTCGTTAAGCCCAAGCACATTAAAAAAATCCGATGTAATAGGCCAAGACATAAAGCACCGAATTTTAGAAAGTGGCTTATTGGTAAAGCTTATTGGCCTGCGTAATAAAAACGGCATAGCGCCGATTTTAACTGAGATTGAATTACTCACTGAGCAAGACGATCGCATTAAGCCGGGCACAATAAACGTGTACCGCAATGACGACGGTACATTAAGCATCACCGCGCAAACACGTCAATACGGGGGTATAACGAGTGGACTTTAAAACACTGATGCAAAAAGCGGGGTTGCCACTGGATGAGCAAACTGCGCAAACGCATTGGCAAGCACAGCTGAAAGAGCAAAATATCCAAGTTGCTAACAACTCACCGTTTGGCCCGTTCTGGCGAACTGTTGAAGCGCTGATCACTAAGCCTGTTGTACAGCTATTTAACTGGATAGCGACGCAGATAATGCCTGACTTATTTATTATGACCGCCAGCCGAACTGCACTCATTGAGCGTCACGGCCCCGGGCGTAATGTATTTATTCAAGCAGGCGTAAAAGCACAAGGCATACTCACGTTTACGCGACTCAATACCGAAGGAGAAAGCTCTGTTGTTGCCGGCACGCAAGTTGTGACTGATATGCTCGGCGATACAGCGTACACGCTTATATTGCTGCAAGATGTTTATTTTAGCGACGGCCAAAGCACCGCGTATGCACAGGCTGAAGCTACAGAAACAGGCGCAGCTTTTAACTTACCCGCGCATGCTTATCGTTATTTTACAGAAGAACAAGATGGGATCACCGTAACAAACCATCACGATTGGTTAATTAATCCAGGTTCTGACGATGAAAGCACCGAGCATTATCGTTTGCGTATTCGCAATGTATTTGGCACCGCCGCGCGCTGGCATATTAACGCGGTATACAAGCAAATTATTGCCAGCTTTGCAGTTCCAATCGATAACATTGTTATTGAAGTAAACGCCCCACGGGGTCCAGGTACTGCAAATGCCTATATTTATCTAGACGTTGGCCCCGTACCAACGGCATTACTCAGTGCCATTAATCAGCATATTCGCACCGCAGGCCATCATGGCTTAGGGGATGACTTTATGGTCTACGCCATGGCTACCACTGGGTTTAATATTACCGCAACGTATAAATTACATGATAATAGTCCTGCTATTCAAAGCGATTTAACTACGTTTATACAAGCCGCATTTCGTCAAAATGCAGCGTATGCACTCACACGCGTCGCGCATCAAACGGTATTCAGCATTAGCCAATTAATTACAGAGTGCCATGAGCAATTTAGCGAACTTAAATCAATCAAGTTTGATATTGACGACATAACCGCTGCTAACTGGCTACCGGTACTTACATCATTAACCATTAACGAGGTGGCAAATGGCTAATGAAATCGCCACCTGGTTAAATAAAGGCTACGCCGAAAAACTGGTAAAAGCGGCAACCAGCTATTGGGAACAATCACGCGACTATGTTATGTGGGCTGTTAACCAAAAAGACGAGTCGAAAAACGAAGAGCCAGTTCTAGGCTTTTTAGCTTGGGAGCGGTTAACAAATCGCTTAGATGATGAGCCAATCGAGCTATACCGTAAGCGCGTACAGCATGCATTGGTGAATACCATTGATGCCGGTGAAGTTGCATCCGTTAAAAGTATTTTTGAGCGCCTAGGGTTAGAGGTGCTCAATGTACGCGAAAGGCTCGACGGCCGAGACTGGGACATTATCGCTATTCATATGACCGACTCAACACTCGCAGGCAATACCGATTTACTCCCAGAGCTAATACAGCTCTATGGCCGAACATGCCGCCGCTACGAATTAACCGTGAATAACAAAGCCGATGTGTCGCTAAGTGTAGGATTAACGCACGTGCAGTGGGATAGCTGCCACATTGATCACACATTGCATTTAACCGCGAAAAATAAAGCGCAGCAGCAATACAGCCATGGTTTTATTGACTTACAAAACGAAAGTAGCCACGCGCCAATGCATGCAATAACGCACAACGTAAAGCACACACTGCCTACAGAGTTGCTATATCAATTTTTAGGGCTCGATAACTTAGTGAGTAACACCGCACATCAAGCAATAAACACCGATGTACAGCATGTTATTGCCGCACATCATCACTATGGATTTTTAAGTAAAGAGGGCGGTGTCAGTATCGCCAAGGAGATACTATGAGCGAAGCCATCACCGGCATTATGACCAACGCCGGTAAAAACTACATAACAACCCGCGTGCTAGAAAACAAAGGGCTCGACGTAAAAGAGCTGGTATTAGCAAAAATACCAAACCTAAACGAGCAGGCAGAGCGTAATCCAAACGAGCCTATGCCTAGTGATTTGCAAATTGTGCATCGCAGAAATATTGATGTGTCTGGCTATGTTGACGCAAACACAGTTGCATGGGCCGTGGTGCTAGAGCAAGAGATTGGCGACTTTGACTACAACTGGATTGGTCTTGTAACAAACGATGGCACATTATTAGCCGTCGATTACTTACCATTGCAGCGTAAACGCCAAGGCGTGAATAACGTACATAACCGATCGTTTGTACTCAAGTTTGCAGCGGCTGCGGCACTAGCTCGCATTACCATCCCTGCACAATCGTGGATGTTTGATTACAGCCCGCAAATAGATGCGCTAAACGCGCTATCACTAACCACAGCAACCGCGCAGGTAAACAACATGTACCGTACGTTGCGTAACTTTTTCTTAATGTCAGATTTTACAGTATTTACTAAGGAACTATGATGAGCATTGAACAAATCAACGAAATCGTAACAGCGGCAGACCGTGTCGTCACAGCGGTAGAAAACAAAGCTGCCGAAATCGATACCAAAACAGCCGCGCTAAATAGCGATTACAACAGCAAGAAAGCTGCACTTGATCAGCAAGTTGCAGCAAATTCGGCGCAACTTGCAATCGTTGCATCAAGCGGTTACCGCAAGGCAATCGAAGACGCATCTGGCGGGCGCAACACGGTAGTTATTGACGAGCAAGGAAACCCAAATGTCATGGTACGCATCCCGCGCTTTAATTACGAAGATATCAACCAAGCAATACTTGATCGTCTTGGCGTTGACTTAATGCTAGGCACAGGCACGCCTACTATGTTCCAACGCAACGGCGAGCAAATGGGTGAGGTCTTAATTGCAAAATACCTAGCATCATCAGGCGCTAATGGCGGCTGTAGCGTAATTGGTGGTGTCCAGCCGAAAACATCAGTGAACTATGATACCGCCAAAGCACTTTGCAATAATAAAGGTGCAGGGTGGCATATGATGAGCATTCATGAATGGGCAGCAATTGCACTATGGTCACTAGCTAACGACACAGTGCCGCGCGGCAACACTAACAATGGCTGCAGTCACGAAAAAAAATTAGAGACAGCGCGCCGTAGCGATAATGGCATCCCAGGAGATGCGTCAGGGCTTGCAAGAACCGACACAGGTAAAGGCCCTGCAACATGGTCGCACGACCACACAGAATGGGGCATTCAAGACCTAGTAGGTAACGTGTGGGAGTGGCTAGGCCAAATGATGCTTAGCGAAGGACAAGTGAGCACCACGCTAGATAACAACCCAGAAATCGTAGAAGAAAACTGGATCAAGCATTCAGCTTACTTTGATTCACCAGTCGCAAACACGGAAGGAGCCGGCAGCGCTGGATCTCCAGTGCTTAACAGCGCAATCACAAACCGTAACGGCCAAGTCGGCGAAGATGGTAACGACAATCCGTATTTAACAAACAGCCATTTTGCAGCAATTACAAAATCAGAAACGTATCAGAAAGTCGAGATTTTACGCCGCTTGCTTATTGAGTCTGAATCAACCTCTACTGTGCCTGGTGCAATCTACTGCCGAAATTATGGCAGTCGATTCCCGCGACGTGGAGGCATCTGGAACTATGGCTCGGACGCTGGCTTGGGCGCGCTCAGCCTCAGCCTTGGCCGTTCGGATGCGACCATTAGTATCGGTTTTCGTCCCGCTTTCTTTGCGTAATTGATTATTGAAATTTGAACCATTTGTAGGCGCGATTTTATATCGCGCTTTCCAAAAATTTAAAAGGTATTTTTATGTTTACATATATCTACAAAGGTGCAAGCCATAGCAACACAAGCGCTGAGTACATGCAAAACTTAGGCATGGACCAAGAACAAATAGACTCAGTATTAAATCAGCAGCAATTTGAGCTAAGCCAAAATGTTGAAAAGCGCCAAGCGGCATACAAAGCCGAGTCAGACCCTTTGTATATGGAAGCGCAATACGACGGCACACCCGAGTCACTGCAAAAGTGGCAAGACAAAGTAGCCGAAATCAAAGCGCGTTACCCGCTGACTGAAAATGCATAACCTAGCGCTTTGTTACCATCAAACTGCCGCCTCCTGCTCAATGCAAGTGGGCGCGCAGTTGCTTGCATCTGCCATTCAAGACGATTCGCGCACAGATAAACCAACAAGCTATGGTGGTTTATTGTTATCAGTGAGTGCAACCGATCCCGCAACACTTGCCAGTAAGCTGGAATTGATAAACGAATATTGTCCAATTCCTGAGTTTATAGCCTGCACGCAATACGCCAAAAGTCACAGCACGTTAGAGCAAAGCAAACTCTCAACGTATGACGGCCAAAGCTTAGAGTGGCAAATAAACACCCTGCAAAACCTATTACCAATTCGTGAGCAGCTAATAGCGGATGAACTCGCGATGGTTGATGATAGTGGCAAGCAATTAATCACCACCATTGACGATGCATTAACCCAAGCAGCAGAGCTAAAAACAGCCCGAGACGAGCGGATAAATCAAGCACAATTCACCGCTCAAAGTAGCGGGGTAGATGTGCAATTAATTACAGCCGGCACAGCAAAGCAGCTAGCCGACTCAGTTGCTAGCAAAGGCAGTGATCATAGCTACTGGGCACTCTGTTTATTTGTTGGTGAGCAGAGCGAGCTTAATCAAATGAAAGAGGTGTTATGAGCTTAGCAATAGACGGCTGGAACATACCAGGTTTTGAAACCCGTGTTGATGCATCAGTAAAACTCGCCGGTGGTGACATGTCGGGGTTTGGTAGCTTTGCGCTTAGTAGTGACCAAGGCGTTAAGCCAGGTTTAATAACTGTAAAAACAAAAATACCCATGCTGGATGAAAGCGAGCTAGCAGCCCTTATCGCCAAAGCAAAAGCGCTAGACGAAAACGGCGCCCGTGTTGTTTACACAATTACCAATGCACTGGCCGAGGCGTATAAAATTCGTAAAGCAAAGTTTGACGGTGAAGTAAAAGCAACCGAGCTTGAAGAAAAACGCGCATGGCAAGTAACATTTAAACTCGTAGAGGTGCAATCAGTCTCAGAACGTGAGCAACAGCAACTAGACGAACAAGCCAGCACCAACGCCGAGCCACAAGCAACAACTAGTAACGACGATGTGCAAAACAAATTTAACGAGGTAGAAGGGCCATGAGCACCCGCCTATCTAACACCTTAAAAATAGCAGGCCAGCCAGTTACTAGCACAGTAGCTAAAACCGTACAGCTAGACATAGCCAGCACAGGCCGCGCAAAATTTGAAGTAGTCGCAGAGCAGGAACCAAGTGGATTGGTTGAGCTGCATTTAGGCTATACGTTAGATAATATGATCCCGTATTTTCTCGGCGTCATAGAGTCAAAACAACAAGCCAATGGCCGCTGGTATTTAACCTGCCGCGAATTGCTCGGCGCGTTAAGTTTTCCCGCGCCGCTGGCTGTTCGCCACCCAACAATTAAAGTGGTTCTTGATGAACTAACAAAACTGGGTGTTGAATTCGTAACACCTGAAAACGCCGAATATTTAAATAAAATCACACCCGCTTTTTATCACAGCGGCACAGGCATTGAAGCGCTAAGGCAAATAGGCAAAGTATGGGGCATTAATGATTTTATATTTCAGCAACGCCCGGACGGCAAAATATTTGTCGGCAGCTGGCACGACTCGCGCTGGCCACTCGCAGCAATAAACGACTTTCCAGAGCACACAATAACAGCCAAAAGCTCAACCACCGGCGAGCTAATAGCCATTCCAAAATTAAGACCAGGCATACAAATAAACGGCCGGCACATAACCGAAACAACCCTAATCAACGACAGGATGCACATACGATGGTCAAACAAGCCATTAAACGCCTAATACAACGCTACTTTCCAGAGTTGAGCGATCGTAAACACCTGCCGCAATTGGCACGCATTGAAAAAATATATGACCTACCAAGTGACGCCGCAGCCATCAGCACCCCATTCAGGTCGTTAAAAGCAGCCGACGTACAGCTATTAAACCCGCTAACAGGCGAGCCATTAGCCGTGCCCGTATTTCAGCAAGTAACACTCGGCACAGGCCAAGCGTCAGATCACGGATTATTAAACGAACCAGCGCCAGGCATGCACTGTTTAATACAATATATCGACGGCCTAAACAGTCATGCCGTGATCACCAGCTTATTGCCATGGCAAAGCCTTGTGCCCGAGCACAAGCGCACCGACGTAACCTTGCAACAAAATAACCGCAGCAAACTACAAGGCCGCGACGGCAATTGGCACTTAACCACAGATGGCGATATAACCCAAACCAGTGACAAGAGCAAAACAACAGCACGCAAAAACGAACAAAACTACCACGCACGCAGCACCAATATAACTAGCCATGACACAATAAAAATAGACGGGAACCAAATCACCGAAGTCATGGGCGCATTAAAAACAGTGGTCGGCGAAAAAGCCTTAATCGTTGCACTTGAAGGGTTATTACTCGGTAGTAAAAAACAGGTCGATATTGAAGCCACCGAAAACATGAACTTAAAAACACTAAAAGAGTTCAGCGTCCATGCTACCGAAAATATGAATTTAGAAACCTTAAAAACCCTGCATGCAAAAGCGACAGAACTAGCAAAGGTAGAAGGCGCAACAGTGTGGCTAGGTAATAATTCAGTAAACGTGGCTCAAGTACTCCTTGATTTAATAAGCCTGGTAAAAGACATAAACCAAAGCTTAGAAACTCACGGTCATGGGAGTATGGGGGCAGGGCCTCCGATAACAAAAGCAGAATTTACAGAGCATAAATCAACAGCGAGCAGCTTGAAAAGTACACTGGAGCCAGTAGTAGAATAGGTAAATGGATTATGAAACAGAGAAAAGGTGGTGTGTATAAATATGTGTATAAATTGTTTTTTATTTTTTATTGCGGCATTATAAAACAGTTGGTTAGTGTTTTAATCTCATAATCATGCCAGTAAATTGTTGGTTGCTGTTGTTCTTGATATGCCATGCATTAAACCTTGCTAAGCGTATGTGCGCTTACCATTAAATTTATTAGTTAACAGAATTATGGCATAGAGCCTTATTAGTTTATAGAGCAAAGCGTAAAGGTGTTAGGGAATGTCTATTTTACCAACAAGGGTAGAACAAAAAATAGCCTATTGATTGTTTTTTATGCTTATATAGAGATTAAGAGTGTTGTGTTACTAAAATAGCAATATAAGTGGCGCAGTACTTGCTAAGAAACAGCATCTTTAACAATGAAGGAACAAAAAAATGACTTTATCAGCCCTATTACTATCTACTTTAGCATTCGACGCAGCACCAGCAACAAGTTTTGATACTACAAAGCTACAGGGTACTGGCGGTATTGTGATTATTCGTGAAAAGAAAAAAGAAGAACAACAATTAAACGGAACTGGTGGGATTGTTATTATTAGAGAGAAAAAGAAAGAAAACTAAAAATACATAGCTTTAGAGACTGGTTTTTTTCTCCATTACATCTTACCCTTGTGTCTCAGCATAAGGGTAAGAAATGTTTGAATATATTCAAAATTTATATAAAGAATTGATGGTCGCAACGGAGAGCCATCAAGTAATTTCTCTTCAAGCAATCATTGCTGTTATGTATGTTTTAGCTTTTGCTTTGTCACTGTATCGTGCTTTAAAAAATAGTGAACATTTTAGTGATTTTTTATCAATAGCAACAGTGGTGGTAAAGTATGCGCTCACGTCCTTACTTATGGAATATGTATTAATCTTTATCGCTGAGAATCAAAATATTGGTAATACACAGAATATTTACTTAGTAGCAAGCTTGATCAATCTCCTCAGCATATATTTTCTTTACTATTTACACACGAAGTTAAGTTTCAATTTTGGACAATTGTTTCTTTGTGTTGTTAAGCTAACCATTGTTTTATCAATGAGCCATTTTATTTTATGGTTTAAATTTGTTGTCTTGGATATCCAAGCCGAGCACGCCTATATTCATTACATTTACAGTTTTGTCGTCCTTTACATTAGTATTGCCTTAGCTGTGGTGATGCTTTTCCCCAGTTTGCTTAAAACGAAGTTAAAATTTTTGGTGAGTCCAAGTTGGCCACACTAGAGATTGGGCGCGAATCAGATATTTCTTATATATCAGCCTCGTACTATCATTTATAATGCTTTTTCCTGATGTATAACGAACCAAGTTTGGGTGTATAGTAACATTTAGTTTACCGAGGGAACGTGATGCTTGAACTAATTTACAGTGCAATTGCCGTTTTAGCTATCTTGCTTATAGCGAGTACATGGCTAATTGCGCGTAAAAACATATTTGAAGATCAAATAAGAAGCAAATCGGTTGAAGTCGTTTGGTGTACCATTCAGGCTGAAAATGAAACCGATATAAATAAAGCGCTCAAATTATTTAATAAAGCCGAAGCTTTAAAAAGTGAAATTGCGGCTTTACTAGGCGAGTCGCCAAATGTAGCCAACTTTAAATTTGCCGAACCAATCGATTTTACTGATGATACGTTAAAAGATTTATCGCTGGGCGAATTGCAGCGCTACTATGATAAACAAAATAATATTGCCGATATCTATAATGAGTTATACAAAGGCAAGAATTAAAAAAGCCAAGTTATTTAACTTGGCTTTGTATTTTTAACTCGTTTTCAATCTGTTCTACATGAATTTCTGCCAGCTCACCCAGTGTTTCTTGATTGTGATTTTCACCCTTAATTAAGCCAGCCATAGACATTTTTTTGATACTTTTGATAATGCCGTTCTTAATCGCTTTTAATTGGTCATTACTTAATTGCACCGTGTGTTGATTTTGACCATTAAGTAAATAGTCAAAACTCACGTGTGTTGCTTTACTCGTTTTATCAATTAATGAATAAGGGATGGTGGCACTGAAAATACAGTGCTCACTAAATCCGCTTTGTAATGATAAATGGTGCTCAAGTTCTGCATTATTTTGCACATTGTATTCAGCACATAAGCGCTTAAAAATGTTACTCACATGCTGTTGCTCTGTGCTGAGAGATTGATCAAACATATAGCAAGTCCTTGCACATTTTTTCTTTATATTAAACGACTTTAGTCCAAATCGCATTCATAAAGTGATGTTTAAATTCACTTTTTTATGAGATTAGTAATGCCATATGATGATACAAACCTATACCGACTAATACATTAAACGGAAAGGTTATCCCAAGCGAGCTTAACATAGCTAAGCCAATATCTGCATCGGGGATTGCTGCTTTAATCGCAGCAGGTGCTGCAATGTAAGATGCGCTAGCAACTAAGCTTCCTAAAATTACGATTGAGCCAAGCTCAAGCTGCAATGCGGTGCCAACCCCAACACCAATCGCACCTAATAAGTTGGGTGTAATAAGTGCAAACAACGCTAAGCGCCAATGATGCCATGGAATAGGGCGTAATGTTTGTGCTGCCATAAGACCCATTTCAAGTAAAAATAAGGCTAATACAACTTTAAAACTATTGGTTAGTAAGCTCGTAACTTGGCTGCCTTGTTGTGTACCATACATCATGCCGATAATAACGCCACCCACAAGCAGAATAACACTTTTGTTTGTTAAGGTTTCATGCCACAGCGCCTTAAGCGATAGGTTACCTGCAGAGGCTTTATTTCCTAGTCGGCGATAAAGCAATAAGCCAACAATAATGGCCGGCAGCTCAAGCATGACGAGATACAGGGTTACTTCGGCACCTACCACAAGTGAATTTGATTCGGCGTACGCCAAAGCAACAGCAAATGTACCTGCACTCACCGAGCCATAATGTGCTGCAATACTTGCACTGTTTGCGACCGATAAATTAAGTAAGCGTTTGAGCACGGGGTAAAGTAGAAGAGGGATACACGCTCCGAGTAACAATACCGATCCCATTTCAGGTAATAATTGCCAATGTATATTTCCGTGTAGCACCATGCCACCTTTTAAACCAATTGTTAGCATTAACAATAGGCTGAGAGTTTCATAAGTTGCTTGCGGAATTTTTAGATCAGATCGTAATAAACCTGCGGCTAACCCTAAAACAAAAAACATGACAACAATATCAGGCACTTTTTTCTCCTCTTAGTTAAAAGCGCCGCTATTCTAAATAAAAAAGCACATAGTAAATAATTAAATAAATGCTACCATCATATAGGTTTTTATCTATGGGTTGGGTTGTGGACTTACGACATATTTCTTTTCGGCTATTAGAAGTGTTTATGTGTGTAGTTAAAACACGTTCAATTAGTGAAACGGCAAGGCAATTACATTTAACGCAGCCAACAGTATCGCAGCAAATAAAGCGACTGCAAGAAACTGTAAACGAGCCCCTTATTGTGGTTAACCAGCAGCGTATTCATATTACCGAAGCCGGGTTTGCTTTATTTCAAACTTGTCAGCAAGTGTTTGGTCATTTTGACGATTATCAAGATTATTTGGTTGAATTGAGAGGCGGTGAGCGGGGACGTTGCAAAATAGCGATTGTAAATACAGCGCAATACATCCTGCCAAAACTATTAGGGCCATACAGTAATTTACATCCGCATGTAGAGCTTCCGTTAGAAATAGGAAACAGGGCCGAAGTATTGGCTCGGTTTGAAAGAGGTGAAGATGATATTTATGTATTTAGTCATCCACCGTCGCTTGAGCACGCGAAAGCAGGGCGTTTTTTACAAAATCCCTTAGTGTTTATCGCGCCGATGAATCACCCACTGGCTAAATCTTCACACGTAACACTGCATGATTTAATGACTGAGCGCTTTTTATTGCGTGAGCCAGGTTCGGCGACACGCATGTTATTCGAAAGTGAGTTACAAAGCCGTGGCTTTGTACTTAGTGACACCGTGCAAATGGCAAGTAATGAGGCTATTAGGGTTGCCGTCGGTTCTGGAATGGGATTAGGTGTTGTGTCTCGTCATGTATTGCCAGCACACGATAAAAGCTTTTGTATGCTTAATGTTGTTGATGTTCAGCTGGCAAGTCATTGGTATTTTGTTGTTCGGACAGATCGGCATTTGTCTCATGCTGCACGTAATTTTTTAAGATTTGCAGAACTTAATTTAGAACAGTGCTTAGACAAAGAATGGGTTACAAATGAGCTTCATACGCTAAACCACAGTTTAACTATGAAGACGTAGCTACATGTATATTTTGGTACATCACTGGTTTGCCATGATAGTTAGAAAACCTTTACTGCATAACAGCATACAGTAAAGGTTTATACAAATTTAATTTTACTTATCAATGTATTACAGTTTTAAACTTTCCAGCGCAGGTTTTAGCTCAGGGTAATGAAAGCGATAGTTATGCGCGAGTAATTTATTCGGGATGACGAACTGACCATGGATAAGTAAGTCTGACATTTCACCCATCATCAGCTTAAGTAACCAACTAGGCATTCTGAGCATGGCGGGGCGCGAAAGTACCGTCCCTAATGTTTGGCTAAACTCATTATTGTCAACTGGGTTTGGAGCTGTGGCATTAATTGGCCCATGCAAGTCGTCGTGGGTCAGTACAAATAATATCAGCTGAATCATATCGTCAATATGGATCCAAGACATGCCTTGGTGACCATGCCCTAAAGGCCCACCAAAACCAAACTTGAATGCAGGTAACATTTTACTCAGTGCGCCACCTTGTTTGGCAAGAACAACACCCGTTCTCAGCAAGCAAACACGGGTTTTGCTTGATTGCGCTTTGGTGGCAGCATGCTCCCAATCTCGACAAAGAACATGGCTGAATTCTGGGTATATATCATTAAATTCCTCATCTATATGTTTGTCGCCTTGACGACCATAAAAACCAATGGCGCTACCAGAAATAAAGGTATGAGGAGGCGTTTCACACCGGCTAATCGCTTTAGATATTTGCAATGTTAGGTTTATTCGACTGTCGAGCAAACGGCGTTTTTGTGACTCGCTCCAACGTTTGTTAACAATAGGCTCGCCAGCCAAATTTATCACTGCATCTATATCTTCAAAATCAACCTCATCCAACGACTTTACAGCATGCACTTGATGAGTCAGTAATACATTGGCTTGAATAGGATTTCGGCTCAGTACTGTGACTTTGTGATGGTTTAAAAGAAATGGGCACAAATGCTTTCCAATGAGGCCTGTTCCACCTGTTAATAAAATATGCATAGGGCACCTTAATTAAATGAGTGTATGTTTTTTATACATAGCGACTGAGCTTTTTGCAAATTTGTACGTAATTAGCATTGAATAAGTTCAGTTATCTCCCTCAATTCCTTGAAAAATTTTATATGTGTGTAACTGGCTTTGCTTGGCTTCGTACATTGCCTGATCAGCAAATTTTAATAATTGTGTATGGTCAGTTGTGTGATCGGGTGAGACAGCAATACCAATACTTAAAGTGACTTTTAAGTTATGCTGCTCTATCTCAAAGGGGCTGTTGAACTTATCGAGTAAGTGCTTGATCATCGCATCAATATAACTTAGTTTTCTGAGGTGGTGAGCCACAATAATAAATTCATCACCGCCATAACGATATACATCATCATCAGCACGCACAGCGCCAGTTATTCTTTTAGCAGCTTCAACAAGCACTTTATCACCAACGACATGACCGTATTGATCGTTTAATTGTTTAAACTGATTAATATCGATAAATATAACAGCCATCTTATTGTTCTTTGAGCTTGCACTAATGGCGAATTTTAATTGACGGTCAAGCTCTGTTCGGTTCAACACACCTGTAAGGTGGTCATGACTTACCAAAAAACTTAATTTGTTGGTGCGTCTGTAAATAATATTGCTCATACGATGAAAACGTCGAAGTAAATAGCCAATTTCATTGGTGTCACATTTTTCAATAAGATCAGGTATTTCGCCTTTTTCTAGCTTTTCGGTATTTTTAAGTAATCTCTTAAGCGGTTTAAACAGCTTATTGTTAATGTAAAAAGCACAAAAAATGGATAGGAAAATAAATAACGGAATTTGCACAGATACGACTTGCGTAATAAGTAATCGATTCTTCTGAAAATCTGCGTTTCGCTCAGCCAACCTTGTACGCTCAACATTTTGAAATTGTTTTATTAACGCCTCAATTTGCTCCATTAACGCTTTACCTTCGTTGGTGTAAACAATGCTTTTTGCCTCTTCGGCTGCATGGGGCGTATTTTGTTTTATTAAATTAATCGTTAAGTTCAGTTCGGCGAATTTTTTCTCAATCAATGCATCAAGTTGTGCAAGGTTTTGTTGCTGTTTTTTGTCATTCAGAGTCAGCTTATTGAGTATTAGGAATTGTTCTTTCGTTTTTTCTAAACCACGGTAGTAGGGATCAAGATAATTGAGGTTTTCTGTTAAAAGATAACCTCTTTGGCCCGTTTCAGCATTAATAATATGATTATAGAGTCGTTCAGATTGATCAATAATTTCATGAGTATGATTAAGTACATCAAATTTTAAACGGCCTTCTCTGTCGAGAATAAAGACAATAAAAGTGTTTATCAAAACGACAATAAACAAAGTGCTCAATAATAATATTAATTGTGTTCTAAGAGACATTGAGAGGCCAGAGCTGAGAAATGAGTGATTTATAATAATAAAGTATTGTCGATACTTAGGAATTTTCCAATTTTCGCCTCAATTTAGTGGCTTAAAATGACGTAGTTTGCGTGATAAATGACGAAATCACTTTTTATCTTCACTACAAGTTAATTGATTTTTATAGCGTGTATTGTGTCGTGTTTAAAATTACATACATTGTTAAAGCTCAATACAAAGGGGATCTAAAGTGCTTTCATTTACGTATTTATAGGATGATATATAAAATACATGACACGCTATGACTATTAAACAAAGTGCAGTGCCTACATCAAGGTTTTCAAGGGCTGCAAGCCTTGGAGCCTTAGCCTCAAAAGTAGCGGGAAATATGCTGTTTTCAGGCGCAAAAGCATGGGTCGCTGGCAAGGAAACCTCTCGTCAAGAATTATTATTACAGCCTAAGAATATTCAGCGTCTTACCGAGCAGCTTGCCCATTTACGTGGTGCAGCAATGAAATTAGGCCAACTGTTGTCGATGGACAGTGGTGAGTTACTTACGCCCGAATTGTCGGCTATTCTCGCTCGATTACGTGCTGAGGCGACACCTATGCCACACAAACAGCTCGTACAGGTAATGCGCAACCATTGGGGGGATGCGTGGCTAGAGCACTTATCACACTTTGAATTACGGCCGTTCGCTGCTGCGTCGATAGGGCAAGTGCATATTTCCTACACTGAAATGGGGATAAAACTGGCGGTGAAAGTTCAATACCCAGGCATTGCAAAAGGGATTGCCAGTGATGTTGATAACCTTGCTTATCTACTCAAAATAAGTGGCCTGCTCCCAAAAAATGTGGACCTGCAACCCCTTATTGATGAAGCTAAACAGCAATTGATAAATGAAGCAGACTACGAACTTGAAGCACGATACCTAACACGTTATCGCGCTTGCTTAGCCGATGATGAAAACTACGTTATTCCAAAAGTGGTTGATGAGCTCAGCTCAAAGCAGATACTAGTCATGCATTTTGTTGAAGGGCAAGAGATAGAGGCACTTGTAGATGCACAGCAAGCGTTAAGAAACAAAGCGGTAGAACAGTTACTGCGTTTGTTTTTGAATGAGCTATTTACCTTTAAGCTGATACAAACAGACCCGAACTTTGCCAACTATCAGTATCAAATGGACCAGCAGCGTTTAGTGTTATTAGACTTTGGCGCAACGCGTGAATTACCTCAACATATAAGCAATGGTTATTTGCAATTATTATCTGCAGCCGCCAAAAATGACAGAGCAGAAGTTGCAGCAGCAGCCAAGCGTATCGGGTATTTTGGGCAAGAACTAGCGCAAGAATACATTGATAACGTTGTCGATATTTTTCTACTCGCGTGTGAGCCACTTAGCTGCCAAGGCGAGTACGATTTCGCTAAAAGCGATTTACCAAAACGCATCAAAGAACTCGGTCTTGAAATGAGCACTGCATCGCAATACTGGCATGCACCACCAGTTGACGCACTATTCGTACACAGGAAGTTAGCAGGGTTGTTTTTAATCGCTGCAAAGTTAGGCGCAAAAGTAGATGTGAACCAAATATTCACTAAGTTTAAACTGCAACGCAATAAAGAAAGCGATTAGAGATACAGTGGGGGAGGAAAATGGTCGGCATAGCAGGATTTGAACCTGCGACCCCTGACACCCCATGACAGCTAAGAGCATTGTTTTGTAAGCTCTAAAAATAATAAGTTATTGTTTAGTATTATTTTTAGTTTTCACAAGGTTTCAGCAAATTTCTAAAAATTAAGTTATACTGGCTACACATTGGCTACACGCTCGGTTTCAATATGGCAGATTTAACTTCAATTACTCAGGCTAAATTATCAGCATTTAAAAAAGCAGCTTCACCACGACAGCAGTTAGGGTGCGATAAAATAGCTGGTTTCTTTTATCTTAAACTTTCCAGTGGTGGCGCGTGGCGATTGCGTTATACAGATTTACTTGGTAAACGAAGAACTGCAACAATTGCAGACGCAAACATAAAACCAAACCAAGCGGCACAAGAAGCTATTTCTTGGAAAGCTAAACTTAGGGATGGAATAGATCCACTTTCGCATAAAGAAGAACTAGCACAAATACAACGTGAAGAAGAACAATTAAAAGCGGCAAATGTTTACTTAACTGTGGGGGCTTTTTTTGATGCTATTTATTCACCCCATAAATTAGATAACTACAGATACGGTTCTGGCACTTTAAAAGTGATTAAGCATAACTTTGAGCACTTGTTTGGCCGAGATATGGATAAACTAAATAGTGCTGATATTTTACAGTGGTACAACAAACGCAGAGCTAAAGGCATAAAGCGCTCTACGCTAGTAAGAGATTTTGGCGCATTTAAAGCCATGCTTAATTATGCCGCCCAGCCATTAAAGGGTATAAGTGAGCCTATTCTAAAAGTGAACCCAATTAAGAGCCTTACTTTGCCAGCACTAACAATTAAAGAGCAAGACGAGTTAGAAGCCCATAACGAAAAGCTAAGCCACCAGCGCGATATATTCAGTAGTGAAGTTAAACAGCAAATACATAAAGGGTTAACGCTCTATGCTGATAAGTTGAAAGAGCAAAGGCGTTCAAGCATAGCCCACGGCAAAAGCCATTTAGTAAATTTAGATAACTTAAATTACCCACATTGGTTTATTCCTTTTTGCCATATAGCTCGTTTAACAGGTATGCGCCCAGCCGACATTTATAATCTGAAATGGGAAAACTTACTATTTAATCAATTCAATGATCAGACGACATTAACCTTTACACCTAGCAAAACTAAAAAGGCAGAAAACAGCCGAAAGGTAAAGTTTCCTGTTACAGGTGAATTAAAGTTTGTATTCGATAGCTGGGCAGCACAACAAGAACAGGCTAAACATGGCTTAATATTCAAATCAGAACGCACTAATAATAGTTTAGAGCGCAAAGCCCATCTGAGACACTGGAAGCATGTTAAAGCGCTTGGTGGTGTGCCTGAGAGTTTAGATTTTTATTCATTTAGACATAATTTTATATCTGAGCTGGTGGCTCGTGGTGTGCCTGTATTAACAATTGCAGGCTTAGTCGGGCATAAAGATGGTTCGATGATCGCGGCTAACTATTTAAGGCACGATGAACAAGATATGGCAAGTCACTTAGTGAGCTTGGAGCAAGGCTGGAATGATATCGACAAGGATTACAAAATTGGATCGAAATAACATGACGATTAAACAAGACTTATTAAAAAAGTTTTTAGAAGATTGTGTTTTATTGCCGATAGCTAGTAAAAATCACAGTTTCATTTTTAGAGAGAGGCAAATTTTAATTGATTACCTTTCAATAATTGCTTATCCAAATTTTGATCAGCAAGGAGCTAAAAAAAGAAAGGACTTTGTTGATGCGATTTACACTGCAATATTAAGAGAATATGGGCTAACTAACAAAACTGGCCTAAAGAAATATACCAATGGTAAATCATGGACATCTATAGATAAGTCAATAGCTGCGGCGATGAAGAAAATTTATAGAGCGTTTGTTTTATTTCAGTGCTTTGAGCACTTTACAACGCATAAGGAACATAATCCTGATTCTTATTATTCATGGAATGATTATCTGATTCGGGGGCTAGCATTCTATCAAAGTTACGAGGGAGGGTATGTTTTTGATCGGACAGAAATTAATTTTCAAGAATTGAAAGACGATATAATCATGTATCCAAAATCTAAAGACAAAAGATTTGATGATTACACATGTGGACTGAGATCAATTAAAGGGCATTGGAAAGAAGTAAGAAAAGTCCTTCACTTGATAGAAGGGATAGTTAGTTGCTATCGAGTAAAGGGAATCTATTCACTGCCACATATAAAAAGCATGATCGATAAACCTTTATGGATTTACGATGCGATTGAAAAGAGCAAAGAAGTAGCAGTCAAGTATAGCTTTGCTAGTAAAGAGAAAAGTCACAGAATAAACATAGACTATTCCGATTTTATTTTGATTGATTCAAGCTATTAGCTGGAATGCCTCTAAAGATAAATTAGAAGTCGCAACTTTTAACTCACCATTCAATCATCACATCTCGAATATTATGAAACTTCTATTAACAACAGAGGTTTCATTCATGAACTTTACTAACACAAATGACAACTTACGCTTAAAAGATGCGGCTGCTTATATAGGTGTGAGCAAGCCGACATTGTGGCGTTTGGCTGAACAAGATCCAACTTTCCCTAAAAAAATCCGCATAAGTAGCCGTTGCTGTATCTATAGGCGTTCTGACCTTCAATCTTGGTTAGCGAGTAAGGAGATATAGCAATGAGAAAACTTAACGATTTTAACCCTTGTTATATACCTAAAGAAAATACACAAGCTTACCAATTGCTTTTATTACTTTTAGATGATGATGAAGTATCAGAAGCCGAATTAACCCGCATCTTTAATGGTCGCCAGCGAAGCCCAATACAAATTTTAGGAGGCGATAAGTATTGCTGGAACATCATTAACCATACAAATGATAGAGGTGTTATTTTTGCGCGTAGTTTAGACCCAAGACATAAATCAGGTTCAAAGCTTGAAGATGCAAAAGCAAGAGCTGAGCGGAAAAGCGAATATAAACAAGATTCGCACAAACAGGCTAAGCGAGGTCGAATTAGAGAATCTAAAGCCTTTATTGAATCTATCAGAGCAAAGTCAGAGCTTGCCGACTTAGTAAGTGATGCTGCAAATGATGATCACTTCAATCAACAAACCGAAAATGAAAAAGCCCCTACAGCGCCAACTGTACAGGCTTCTAATTCAAATGCTGGTGGAGAAAGTTTGACGACTAGCCACCAGAAAAATAAGGAGTCAAAAGAATGAGCCCTTTTAAAAGTTACAAACAATTAAAGCTTGCAGTTGATAAGTTACTCAACTCAGAGGTAAGTGTAAAGCTTAGTGATGTTTTATTTTTACTATTATGTTTAGTTTTGCAGTTAATAGTATTAGTCACACTATCGATCACTTTGTTCAAATCGGGGGCTTTATGATTTTACAAAAAAAAGCCCTCTTAAAAGGGCTGATTACATTAGCAGATTGCACGTTTAATTATACTCGATATGAACAGCAATTGCTCGCTGATATTACAGATAGAAACTCAGTAATAAATAGTGCTCTTTCAGATCGAGGTGACAACTATGCTTAATTTTTTACACGCTAAAAGCCACAATGTAACCGCTGATTTTACGTATATAAATTGGCATGAGTTAAAGCTAAAGGTTAAAAGCCCTCAAGACTTGGGCGCATTAACACCTAAAGAAGCTAAAGCTAAATCGGCCGTTATAGCGGCTACCGATGCGCCTAACAAAACAAAAGAGTCGATTCTATTACATGATAACTTTACGTTACTTAGGCTTGATTTAGACGATACCAATTTAGAGTTAGCTACTATTGCCGATATGCTAGAGAGCATATGTATAGAGTCATACATAATTCATACCACTGCAAGCCACCAGCAACAGGCCATAACAAACCGTTATAGAGTTTATATAGAACTAGCCGCTTCTGTTACTTATGAGGTATGGGCTGTAATGGAAAGCTATTTGAGCTATGTTTTTATGGCTGATGATTGCGCTAAGCGCCCACAGCAAATAATGTATTTACCTGTACGTTTAAAAGGTGATAGTTACCAATTTAAAATTGCAGAGGGAAGGGCGCTTGATGTTGAAAGCTCTCAGCTATACAAAGACGCATTGCTATTTGAAACTGAGCAAAAGAAACAGCTAGAAAAGGCTACTAGTCTGCCCATAAAGCCAACTTATCAAACTCAGTTAATAGGTAATCAGGTTTCTATTATAGATGCTGTAAACAGTGCTTACGTATGGCATGAGCTACTTTTAAGTTATGGCTATAAAGCACAAGGTAAAGCTTATTTGCCGCCAGAGTCCACCAGCAAACAAGCAGGGGCTTACATATTAACAAGTCATACCGATGGTAAAGAGCGTTATTATTCGCACCATGAAAATGACCCCTGCGCTAATGGCCTGTGTATAGATAAGTTTGATTTTATGGTAATGCGTTCATATCAGGGGGATTATAAAAGAGCGTTAAAGCAAATTGCAGAAACGTACTTTCCTGACTTGCATAAACACAACCTAAAAGAGTACAAAATTAATAAGCAAAACCAACGTAGCCAGACATTGTTTTTAGGTGAAGGGGGTAAGCTATGATTGATACTATACCAGCACCACATAACAAGTACGAAATAGATTTACCTCAAAATACAGTACTAGACAGGCCACGTTTTACTGACCTAAAAGAAGATAACAAAGGCAATGTGAGAGTTTTGAATACTAACCAAAACTTAGCCGATTTAGGTAACTTTTGCGGTTTAGGATTTAGGCTTAATATGATGACGTTTAATAATGAAGTGTGTGATATTTTTGGCGACTTGATAGCCGATTCTTATGACAGCATTAATAGTAAATTAATTTCTGCTGCAAACATTTATGGCTTACCTGAAAAAGCTGTGAATACACATTTAGTCGCTTTATGTGAAGAAAGTAAGTATCACCCTATAAAATTATATCTTGATGATGGACAATGGGACGGTAAAGAGCGCGTAAGTGCGGTTATTAGCTGTTTAAATGCTAAACATGAAACGTTAGCTGACACTATACTAAAACATTGGCTGGTGGGCTGTGTGGCTTCTCTTTATGAAGGTAATTTTAACAGTAAACTTGTGCCAGTGTTGCAAGGTGATCAATCTTTTAGAAAAACAGCGTTTGTTTCTCGCTTTGCTGAAATAATCCCATATGCTTTTTTAGAAGGAGCGGCATTAAATCCCGATGATAAAGACAGTGTTTTATCGTGTATTCGCTCTTTCATAGTTGAACTAGGGGAGCTAGAGCGTACCAGTAAAAACTCGCAAGGTAGTTTAAAAGCGTTTATCACTAATAAAGTCGATACAGTAAGGCCACCTTATGCAAGGCTCGATATTAAAAAGCCAAGGCAAACACATTTTATTGCTACTGTTAACGGTAACGAGTTTTTAAAGGATGAAACAGGCTCAAGTCGATTTGCAGTTATTGAAATGGAAAAAGCCGCTAATATGGATAAGCTAAACGAGTTGTTAGGCTGGCACTATGACGGTACAGGCTCACTTAAACAGGTTGATGAGTCACAGCTAAAACAGTTTTGGCTTGAGGTTAAACAGCTTTATTTAGATGGTCATGGCTGGATGTTGAAAGATCAGTATCTAGAGCAAATTGCTCTAGTAAATGATAGCTATCAAGATAAGGGCTTTGCTTATGGATATATATACGATAATTACATAGCACCAGCCAGTAAGATCGATTTTGCAAACGAAATTGATAGGCCACAATGTATTAATGGCTGGTTTACGGCTGGTGAGTTAAGTTATGAAGATAAAAAGCTTAGCTCTTATGCAAACGGTACTATTGGTAAAGCGCTAAAGCAGTTATACCGAGAAGGTTATCTACAAGCTAAAAAAGCAGGGGGGAATCGAACGCGATATAAGTTAAGCGTTTAATAGCCGCTTCTTTTTTTATTAGTGGTTAGGTGGTTAAGTGTGGTTAAGTAGATTTTATTTTTACTTAACCACACTACACCCCTTTATATACAAGGGCTTTAAGTGTTTTTGGTTAAGTGGTTAAGTAAAAACGCTAACTTTAAATTTTTATACGATAAATAGTAATAGGGTATAACCCACAAAAAGCAGCGGCTAAATTCCTAAAGGTGGGCAAAGTTACTTAACCACCTAACCACTTTTAGCGCAAAGCCCCACCAGCAAAGGGCTGTAGGCTGGTTAAGTGGATTTTTTTCACTTAACCACACTTAACCACACTTAACCACTTAGTTTGTATTTTATTCACGCCATTAGTATGTTGCACCAACTACCGTCCGCTTAACTGCAATCGAGTATGCTGGAATATCGTACAGATTCACATTTTTTAATTCAAATAAGTTACCGTACTGATACAACTTAACATTATTTGATTCAATGTTTTTCCTCTTAAATGTCTCAAATACTATGACTTCACCCAATTCTTTCAGGGTTTCATCCGTTATTACAGGAGTGCTTGTTATACCAGATGTAGATCCTTTGATAACACGGAGTGAGTTATTGTGCGAACAATAAATTACGTTTTTTTCACCATATTCAGATGAACTCATGAAAAATAAGCAGGCATCACTATTAAGAGCAATGTCCTTTGCTCGACTTTTGATAGAGCTATCAGTGAAGTAATAACTAATTACGCTGATAACAATAACAATAGCAATAAAAAAGCCCAATAGAATTTTTTTCATTTACAATACCTTATGGTTTTAGAAAACCAGTTTAATCCATTAAATATTCGCTTTTTAGCGATGAGTTTCAAGTCGTTAACAATAGTGTTTGTAACACCTTTTTAGTTAACTTTAAAATAATTTCTTTGTACAGTTTTAATTTTTAGCTCTTAACCCTCCAAAATTCATTTATGTAACCATCAGATAACCTAATTCTTCAATGCCATTGCAAACAGAAACTCAACGTTTAATTTCAAGATAAAAATCGACTTAAAAAGGGTATAATTGAAACTCATAGCAGGGGGATTTATGAAACGAACAGATAGGCTTAACAACGATAGGAAAATTTTTAAAGCGTTAACGGTAGCGCTTAGTGAGTCACATAGATACAGTAATCCAAGCTATAAGAGCTTGGTTAATTACTTAAATAGCAAAGGCTTAAAAACTAGCTGGGGAAACACTTGGACTCGTAAAAGCCTATTTAGATATCTACAAAGAAACGGCTTTTCTGGTGTGTGGGGCTTACGGAATAGCTTAGAGCAATATACAAAGCTAGCTAAGTTTATTTAGGGTATTTTCAGACATCGTAAAAAGGGAGTTTCGCAACCAGTACGTTATAAAGCACTACGCTTACATATGTGTAACGGCATTCACTTTGATCATTCGATCGAGTTGTTGTATAGCATTGTGACGCGTTTTAAAATTGAACCTACAATACTGCAAGCTATCCAAGATATCAGTACAGCGAGAATTCCAGCAGGGTTAATCATGAATTCCCAAGATGTTGAGGTCGTCGTAAAATAAGTGCCCATCGTCTTGGTTTGTTGATGAAGGTTGACTCCAAAAAGCGCTAAAAAGTGAATGATGTGAAGTAATACCATGCGAGAGCTAGACTCACTCAATTTTACTTTTTCACTATTTATTTGTACTTTTTTTGGGTTATTGTCGTTATTCTTTTGACTGGCGAGTTTTGTTGTTAGGTGCTTATTCAAAGCTTCCTGCGAATTATCGGCCTCATATGTTCCATAAACAATCCTATTACCTGCCTTACTCGATTCAATAGCTATTGTTTCGCCAACATTGTTTTGAACAATTACGAATTTCATTAAAAATCATCCCTAATTACTGTATATGTATTTAGTTTCAGCCTAGAAGATAACATAACTAATTTATGTTGGAACTGCAAATTAATAGATACTTGCTATTTTTGATGTATCTAAGGGGAAGTCTTTAGTGGCTACAGATTGGCTACACGATAAGTTTTAAAAGAAAATTAATTATATTTAAATGGGGGTAAGTTATTGAATTAAATGGTCGGCATAGCAGGATTTGAACCTGCGACCCCTGACACCCCATGACAGTGCGCTACCAAGCTGCGCTATATGCCGACATTTGAGGCAATAGTACGTCTTTTTTTATAAAAATCAATACACCTGTGGTCTGATTGCTTGTTTATTGTTCATTTTAAGCAATAAAACAGAGGCTAGGTGTTAATCTAGCCAATCATTGATCGTTTTATACATGAAATCACGTATTAATGGTTGGGCATCAGCGTTTGGGTGTAAATTGTCGTTTTGCATGAGCTCCGGGCGACCTGCTATGTCTAACATAAAGAATGGCATAAGTTCGCTGTCGGTTTCATTGGCAATACTTTCAAAGCTGTCGGTAAATAACTTAGTGTAGCGGGGGCCATAATTTGGTGGAATCTGTACTTCCATCACGGCAGTTTTGGCACCTGCTTGTTGGCTTTTGTTAATTAAATCACGTAAGTTAGCGTGTAAACGTTTGATTGGAAAACCACGTAAACCGTCATTTCCACCAAGCTCAATAAGTACATGAGTGGGTTCAAATTCGGCTAGCAGGGTATCGAGTCGTCTAAGTGCTCCGCCAGTTGTTTCACCGCTAATGCTTGCATTAACTAAGTTAACAGGTTGGCTTTTTTCATCGTACTTATCTTGTAACAATTTAACCCAACCTTGCTCTTGTTTGAGGCCGTAAGCGGCGCTTAAACTGTCACCTAAAATTAAAATTGTGTTGTCAGCTGCTGCCGTAAGTGGTTTGATTACTAACAGTAAAACGAATATAAAACGTAGGATTGGATGCATCATATGTCAGCGCTTTCTCAATTAAACATCATTCAAGTTAATGGACTTACTAAAACAGTCACCACAGTGGAGGGTGACCTAACCATCCTCAGTGACATCAGCTTTAATGTCAAGTCGGGCGATTCTGTTGCCGTTGTTGGCACATCGGGCTCGGGTAAGTCTACGTTACTGAGTTTATTAGCAGGTCTTGACCAGTCAACCAGTGGCAGCATTCATTTAGACGGCGCTGCATTGCACGATTTAGATGAAGAAGCCCGCGCGGCATTACGCGCTGATAAAGTGGGGTTTGTGTTTCAGTCTTTTATGCTTGTGCAAAGTTTAACCGCGCTTGAAAATGTGATGCTACCGGCAGAGCTTGCAGGTAGTAAAAATGCAAAACAACAAGCCCTAGAGTTACTCGAAAAAGTGGGTCTTAGCCACCGTGTGGGGCATTATCCTTCGCAACTTTCTGGTGGTGAGCAACAGCGTGTTGCAATTGCGCGTGCATTCATTGGTACGCCTAAAATTTTGTTTGCGGATGAGCCCTCAGCAAACCTTGATAGCAAAAACGGTAGATTGATCGAATCTTTGCTTTTTGAACTGAATAAAGAACACGGTACCACGCTTATTTTAGTAACTCATGATGAACAGCTTGCTGAAAAATGCCAACAAATTTTACACATTGAAGCAGGTCAATTAGTAACAGTAAAAGAGAGCGAAGAGGTGCAAGCGAATGTGGGCTAAGTTAGCACTTAAACTGTTTTCACGTGAGTTTAAACGGGGTGAATTAACGGTGATCAGTGCGGCTATTGCTTTGGCTGTGCTCACCGTATTAACGCTTTCTATGGTAACAGACCGAATTGGTCAAAGTATTGCGCAAAAAAGTAGTGCCTTTATCGCTGCGGATCGTGTGTTGGCCAGTAATCATCAGCTACCAACAGAGTATATGCAAAAAGCGCAGGAACAGAGCTTACGCACTGCAAAAATTACGTATTTCGATACCATGCTATTTGCAGGTGACGAAATGCAACTTGGCTCAGTAAAGGCGGTTTCTGATAGTTATCCATTAAAAGGCGAGCTTAAAGTAAAAACACGCTTAACTTCAGATGCTATTGTTACTGACGAAGTGCCAAAAATGGGTGAAGTATGGCTTAGTGAGTCGGTGTTTTATGCGCTTAATATTCAGGTTGGTAGTCAAGTTGAGCTGGGCGCTGCAACGTTTACAGCAAGTCGAGTGGTTGCCGAAGAACCCGATGCTCCTTTTAATGTTTTTTCCAGTAGTCAACGCATTTTAATTAATGAACGTGACATAGACGCGACACAGGTGATCCAGCCGGGGAGTCGTGTGTTTTATCGTCAATTGTATGCCGGTGAGCAAAGTGACTTAGACACCTTTTATGCATGGCTTAAACCCCAAATGAAAGAAAACCAACAGTGGTATGGTGTTAAAGACAGGCAATCACCTATTGCGAACAGCTTAAATAGAGCGGAGAGCTTTTTATTACTGGCAGGTTTGTTAGGTATCATTTTAGCGGCAGTGGCAATTGCGGTATCGGCAAAACGCTACTGTGAAAGGCAATATGACCCAGTCGCAATGATGAAAACTCTTGGTGGCAGTAGGGCAACTATCCGTAAAATTTACTTATTACATTTAAGTTTAGTTTGCACAATGTCGGTCATTTTGGGGTTAGTGATTGGTTATTCTTTACAAATGATAGCCAGTGATTACCTTGCTCAGTCAATGGGCACAGAGCTGCCAAGCGCATCGGCAAAACCTTGGCTTATCGCAGTCAGTACAGGCGTGATTTGTGCCGTTATGTTCTCGATTAAGCCACTGCTGGATTTATTTGATATTCCCCCATTGCGTGTACTTCGTCGCAACTTGGGTGACCGTTTATTAGTGAGCAAAATTCACCTTGCAATGTCGGCGCTAACGGTGTTTTTGTTAATGTGGTTGTTCAGTAATAACATTAAAATTACGGCCATTTTATTTACCTCAACAGCGTTTTTAATCGTGGTGCTATTTGGTCTATCGAAGCTTATTTTTGGTGGGGGTCGTAAGTTAGGCTTAAGTCCTGGTAATAGCTGGTCTTTAGCGATTGCTTCAATTCAAAAGCGAGCGAACGTAAATGCGGTGCAGCTTATAAGCTTTGCGCTTGCAATTAAATTACTGTTGTTTTTAATCGTACTTAAAAACGACATGATTTCAGATTGGCAGTCACAATTGCCAGCCGATGCGCCAAACTCATTTTTAGTGAATATAACAGAAGCTGAGCTTGAACCTATAACGTCGTTTTTAGCAGAGCGTGACATGCCTACGTCAGATTTTTACCCGATTGTTCGTGGTCGTGTTAATGCCGTTAATGGTGAGCTGGTGGCTCGCGAGGTATCATTAGAAGACAATGAGAAAAAAGATGAAGAAGCACGTTCAGGTATTGGCCGCGAGTTAAATCTTACATGGCGCGCTGAGCTACCCAAGCAAAATGAGTTAATTGACGGTACATGGTTTACCGAGAACTCAGTGGCAGAGGCGTCATTAGAAGAGTCAATGTTAGCGCGTTTAGATGTAGAGTTGGGCGATACACTCACCTTTTTAATTGGCGCTCAGTCATTCGATGCCAAAATTACCAGTATACGTAAAGTAAATTGGAACACCTTAAAACCGAATTTCTTTATTATTTTGAGCCCCGATGTGCTGCAAAGTTTCCCTGCGACGTACATTTCATCGGTGCGTGTAAATAAAGATCAAAAGCGAGAGTTTAGTGAGTTATTACGTCAATACCCAACGGTGAATGCGATTGATGTTGAAAGCTTTATTAAGCAAATACGCTCAACAATAGAGCAAGTATCGTTAGCGATTGGCTTTGTACTCGCGATTGTTGTTGCGTGTGGTGCTTTAGTGCTTATTTCGCAAGTGCAAGCCAGCCTAGGTGAGCGTATGCAAGAAATTGTTATTTTGCGTACGCTGGGCGCTAAAGGGCGATTAATTAAAAACGCGACCTTGTATGAATTTTTATTATTAGGCTTTACGGCCGGTTTAGTCGCGGCTGTTGTCAGTGATGTTGCTTTGTTAATTGTACAAAAACAAATGTTCGAATTAGCAGGTAAGTTGCATCCACATATTTGGTTAATAGGCCCTGCAGCAGGTGGGTTATTTGTTGCGTGTTTAGGGTATTTAATGATAGCGCGCACTATGCGAAAAAATACTCAAGGTTTACTGCGGTCGCTAGGATAAAGACGATGTTTAAAAAATGCTCGCAATTGCGGGCATTTTTTATGAACTGTAATTAGTTACTGGTAATTTATACAGTGCTCTGGCATTATTAAATGCAGATGATGATTTTATAGATGGGTCAGTTAGTTGGCGATTATTTTAGGGATTGATCCTGGTTCACGATTAACAGGTTATGGGGTAATAGCCCACCAAGGTACTAAATTTACTTATTTAGGGAGTGGCTGTATAAAGCTTGCTGATCACGACTTTCCTATACGATTAAAAATGATTTATCAAGGTGTTAGCCAGTTAATTGAACAGTTTTCGCCTGATAATTTTGCCATTGAAAAAGTGTTCATGGCACATAATCCTGACTCAGCACTCAAACTTGGTCAAGCCCGAGGGGCCGCCATAGTCGGTGCGTCAATGGCAGAGTTGCCCGTATTTGAGTACTCAGCCAGACAAATAAAACAGGCGGTCGTGGGGAATGGTGGTGCCGATAAATCGCAAGTACAGCATATGGTTAAAAATATTCTAAAACTGCCGGGAACCCCGCAAGCCGACGCTGCCGATGCGTTAGCAATTGCCATTTGCCATGCTCACTCAGAACAAAATTTAATTAAACTTGCGGGCAGCGCGAGCAAAACCGTAAGAGGACGATTAAGGAAGTAATATGATAGGTCGATTAAACGGGTTACTTGTTGAAAAGCAGCCACCAGAAATACTTATAGAGGTAAGTGGTGTCGGTTACGAAGTGCAAATGCCAATGACCTGTTTTTATGATTTACCCAATGTGGGTGAACAAGCGGTTATTTATACTCATTTTGTTGTTCGCGAAGACGCACAGTTATTATTTGGTTTTAATAATAAAACTGAGCGTGCTTTATTTAGAGAGCTGTTAAAAGCAAATGGGGTAGGCCCTAAACTTGGCCTTGCCATTTTGTCGGGCATGTCGGCGCAGCAGTTTGTTAGTTGTGTTAACAATGAAGATGCGACAACCTTGGTTAAACTTCCTGGGGTGGGCAAAAAGACTGCAGAGCGCTTGGTACTTGAAATGAAAGACAGGCTAAAAAATTGGGGTAATGACTTATTCACACCATTTAGCGATAATGCCATCATTGAGCCTGCAAGTAATGATACGCTAGTAGCGAATAATGCTGCGGATGATGCTGTATCGGCACTTGAATCTTTAGGCTATAAACTACCGCAAGCGCAAAAAGCGGTTAAAGCTGTAAATAAACCAGGTATGACAACAGAGGTTCTTATTAAAGAAGCTCTAAAGTCAATGTTGTGAGTACACCATGATTGAAGCAGATCGCTTAATTGATGCGAGTGAACAAAGTAATGAAGACAGTGTCGATCGTGCAATACGTCCAAAACTATTAAACGATTACACAGGCCAGCCGCATGTTAAGCAACAAATGGAAATTTTTATTGAAGCCGCTCGTCATCGTGGTGAGGCGTTAGACCATTTACTCATTTTTGGTCCGCCGGGTTTGGGTAAAACAACACTGGCTAATATTGTAGCGAATGAGCTTAATGTAAACATTAAAACGACTTCAGGGCCGGTTCTTGAAAAAGCGGGCGACTTAGCCGCGCTATTAACTAACCTTGAAGAAGGCGATGTACTGTTTATTGATGAAATTCACCGCTTAAGCCCGCAAGTAGAAGAAATACTTTACCCCGCAATGGAAGATTATCAGCTCGATATTATGATTGGTGAAGGTCCTGCGGCACGATCAATTAAGCTCGATTTACCGCCTTTTACATTAATAGGGGCTACAACGCGCGCTGGCTCGTTAACATCGCCATTACGAGATCGTTTTGGCATTGTGCAACGCTTAGAGTTTTATTCGGTTGAAGATTTATCAAAAATTGTTGCCCGCTCTGCTCGATATTTAGATTTAATCATGTGTGACGAAGGCGCCGTTGAAATTGCTAAACGCTCACGCGGTACACCACGAATAGCAAACAGACTTTTGCGCCGAGTACGAGATTACACGCAAGTTAAATCAGACGGTAAAGTAAATGCCGAAGTCGCTGAACAAGCACTTGATATGATCGATGTTGATAAAAGCGGTTTTGATTACATGGACCGAAAATACCTTCTTGCCATCATTGAAAAGTTTATGGGTGGCCCCGTGGGTCTCGATAATTTAGCGGCTGCCATTGGCGAAGAAAAAGAGACTATTGAAGATGTCATTGAGCCATTTTTAATTCAACAAGGATTTATTCAACGCACGCCCAGAGGGCGACTCGTTTCTGATATTGCCTACCTTCATTTTGGTCTTACCCCAGATAAATAACACCACCCCGCTTAGCGGGGTTTTTAGTTTTTAGACGTTAGATATTAGAAAGAAAGTAGATACTAGAAGGTAGACCGAGCGGGGGTTACTGTAGCGATTAAATATAAAAAAGCTTGCCTGAGGTTAATGTGGATTTATTTTGCACAAACCACAAACCACAAACCACAAACCACAAACCACAAACCACAAACCACGATTGATGGTCTCATTTTAACATCTGTAATTCACATGCTGTTAAGTTATCTGTAGGTATTCTCATTGACGTTTGTGCAGGCAAAAAAAAGCCCGCATAAGCATGCGGGCAAACAACAAGTTGAAGGAAGTAATCCAGGGAACTACGGTTTTCTTAAAGAGGTTTTATCCTGTTTAAGTCAACCAAGTGCAATACGAAACTTCATATTGCAAAAAACGGAGCTTAATGAAAAAACTTTCAAAGGTTGCAGCTCGGTATGGGGAAATGATACGCAATGGTTGATTTTTCTTCAAACTAGAAAAATTTAATTTTCAGATAAAAAAAACTAATGTGAGTGAATTGTTGGTTTGTTTTCTTTTTGTTCACTTATTGAGTGTTTTTACTCTAAGTTTATGAATAAAATGATTTTTATAATATCAACAAACATTGTTCAGGATTAGTTTAAGTATTCTGTAGTAGATTTGCAAAACATGTTTTGGGTGTTTATGCGTAAAATATGAATAAATGCCGTGTTTTATGAGGTTTTGCTATATTTTTAGTTGCCTAATGGTGGTACTCATTTTTGCAGTGAAAACATAGCAAAAATAAGTTTTTAAAGGATTGTGAGCAAAAAATAGCTAAGCTGAGTGCTTTTCACCGTTATTTGCCGCTATTTCACAGCAAGAGCGTTGTCAGTTCATTATTGACTAGATACACTAGATGTAACTTTTGGCCAAGTTTGTGGTCAATAAATGCAAGTGTAAAAAATATAACAAATTATATAGAAATCTATTTTAGGAGTTTAACGTGGGATCAGGGCTTAACTTTTTAGATCTTATTCTAGAAGCCAGTGTACTTGTCCAATTAGTGATGTTGGCATTAGTGGGTATGTCGGTCATGTCATGGGCAATTATTTTTCAACGTAAAAAAGCGATTTCTGATGCATTAAATGGCGCAAAGCGTTTTGAGCAAAAGTTCTGGTCAGGTGTTGATCTTAGTAAATTATATAATGAAGTGTCTGCCCGCCCAGGCGGAGCTTCGGGCGTTGAAGCTCTTTTTGTTGCCGGTTTTAAAGAATTTGCACGCCACAAAAAAAATACGTTCCAAAGTGCCAGTATCGTTATGGAAGGCACGCATCGTTCAATGCGTGTTGCTTTGTCGCGTGAAGTTGAAAAATTAGAATCTAGTTTATCGTTTTTGGCGACCGTTGGTTCTATTAGTCCTTATATCGGCTTATTTGGTACTGTATGGGGTATCATGAATGCATTTATCGCACTAGGTGAAGTGAAACAAGCTACATTACAAATGGTTGCACCGGGCATTGCCGAAGCACTTATTGCAACTGCAATGGGCTTATTTGCGGCAATTCCAGCCGTTATTGCTTACAACCGTTTTGCAAATAAAGTAGAAAAGCTGGAAGGTAATTATATTAACTTCATGGAAGAGTTCGCCAATATTTTACACCGCCAAGCAGCTACGCAAATAGAGGCAAAAGCGAATGTATCAGCGTAAAAAACGTCGCCCAGTAGGGGAGATAAACGTAGTACCTTACATTGACGTTATGTTGGTACTACTTATTATATTTATGGCAACAGCCCCATTAATTACTCATGGGGTGAAAGTAGATTTGCCAAAAATGGAAGAATCTGATCTTGTCGATACAAAAGATACACCGCCTATCATTGCGTCAATTGACGCTGAAGGTAAGTATTATGTCAGTATCGGCACTGACCCAGAAGCACCGATGGAAGCATTAGATGTCGCTGCTGTGATTAAATTACAGTTGCAAAAAAATCCCGATACTCCGGTTATGATCAAAGGTTCAGGTCGTGTATCTTATCAAGAAGTATTGTTGTTAATGGATTTTCTTAAAAATGCAGGGGTGCCTTCAGTTGGCCTTATGACCGAATCGTTTGAGGGGAATAAAGGCTAGTTATGGGTGCATCAGTAATAAAATCAGTTCTTTTGCACTTGGCAATTGCAGGTTTATTAGTGGCGACAGCCAATTTTCATATGCCAGCACCAAAAGTAATGGAGGTGACTTTAAACCCTGCATTACCTGAGCCTGAAAAAGCGGTGTCAGCTGTCACGGTTGATCAGCAGAAGGTTGAGCAAAAGATTGCCGAGCTAAAAAAGCAAGAAGAAGCTAAAAAGCAAGCAGAAGCAAAACGTATTCGTGATTTAGAGCGTCGTGCTAATGACGCGCGTAAGCAACGTGAAGCTGAAGACCGCCGTCTGAAAAAATTAGAACAGCAGCGTCGTGCGAAAGAGAAAGAAAAAGCCGAAGCTGAAGCTCAAGCAAAGAAAGCGCGTGAAATTCAAGAGAAAGAACGTGCTAAAGCGCAGCAAGCTGAAAAGCAAAAGCAAGAAGCCGAAGCAGCAGCAAAAGCCGCGGCACAGAAGCGTAAAGCCGAAGAAGAAGCATTGAAAAAAGCGGAAGAAGAGCGCAAGCGTAAAGCTGCCGAAGCTGAAGCTGAACGTAAACGCAAAGAGGCTGAAGCAGAGCGTAAGCGTCAGCAGGCATTGCAAGAGCAAATGCTCCAAGAGCAACTGGCTGCAGAACAGGCTGCACGTGATAAAGTGCGTCAGCAGCAGGTTGTTGGCGAAGTTGAGAAATATAAAGCGTTAATTATGGCGCGTATTCAGCAAAACTTCTTAAAAGATGAGAAGATGAAAGGCAAAGAATGTCGCCTTAATATTCGCCTTGGCTTTAATGGTTTGGTGACCCAAGTTAAATCATTGGGTGGAGATACGTTAGTATGCGAAGCTGCGATGCGCGCAGTGCGTATGGCCGACACGCTACCTGTTTCACCAGATCGTGAAGTCTTTGAGCAATTAAAAAATATTAATTTAACAATAGCGCCTCAATTTTAAAGGAATGATATGTTTAACCAGATAAAAACAGCATGTTTTATTGTATTACTGGGCTTTCATGGCATTGCCAGTGCTGCATTAGAAATCGTGATCACCGATGGTATCGATGGTGCGCGACCAATTGCGGTTGTGCCTTTTAAATATCAAGGTGTGGGTCCTATCCCTGAAAAGTTAAGTTCAGTGATTGCTGCCGATTTAATGCGCAGCGGAAAATTTAAGCCGATCGACGTTAATACCATGCCTCAGCTTCCTGCTAAAGATTCAGATGTTGATTACGGCGCGTGGGTTAATAAAGGTGTTGAGGCTGTGTTAGTGGGTGAGGTAGAGCAACAACCTAATGGCCGTTACCGTGTTAAATATGAACTTATTGATGTGATTCGTGGCCAAATTACGGGCGGCGAAACACAATTAATGAGCAACGGTAAATTGGTTAAAAGCCAAGATCATATTTTAGATGCACGTGAAAGTGTTATTGGTGAAAATGGTTTTCGTCGATACGCACACCGTATCAGCGACGTGGTTTACGAAGCTCTTACGGGTGAAAAAGGCGCATTTTTAACAAAAATTGCCTATGTCATTGTGCGTGAAAATGACGCTAAACCTTATCAATTGGTGGTTGCTGATTATGATGGCTTTAATGAGCAAGTGTTGCTTCGCTCTAAAGAGCCGCTTATGTCACCAGCGTGGTCGCCAGATGGGACTAAGTTAGCGTATGTAACGTTTGAAAATCGCCAAAGCCAAATTTACATTCAAGACTTATATACAGGAAAACGCGAACTAATTACCAGTCACCCTGGTATTAATGGTGCGCCTCAGTTTTCTCCTGATGGTAAAAAACTACTTTTAGTGTTATCAAAAGACCGTAATGGCGCAACAGAAGTGTACTTATTAGACCTTGCAACACGCAAAGAAACTCGACTTACAAATCACCGCAGTATAGATACTGAACCATCATGGTTTCCAAATGGTCAAGATATCGTGTTTACCTCTGAAAGGGGTGGTAATGCTCAGATTTATAAGTTAAATTTGCAAACAGGTAGGTCAAAACGAATGACCTTTGATGGTGACATGAACTTAGCAGGTTCGGTTTCACCGGATGGAAAAGAATTAGTGATGGTGAACCGTACAAACGGTCAATACCATCTTGCTAAGAAAGAGCTAGCTACAGGTGCGTTCCAAGTATTAACGAGAACACGCCTAGATGAATCGCCGAGTATTGCACCCAATGGCTCGATGATTATCTACAGCACGCTTCATAATAATAAACAGGTGTTAGCGTTAGTTTCTATGGATGGTCGCTTTAAAGCACGCTTACCTGTGCTAGACGGACAAGTTAAGGCACCGGCTTGGTCGCCTTATTTACAGTAATTTTACTGGTTTACTCAATATAGGAATCAATTCAATGCAACTTAATAAAACTTTAAAAGGCCTGCTAATTGCTGTGCCAGTGATGACTTTAGCAGCATGTAGCTCTTCTTCAGGTGTTGACGAAGGTGCTGCAAACCAAACAAACCAAGGTGCGGTTGAGCAAGCAAACAACAATGATACAGTTGAAGTTGCAACGCTTACTCCAGAGCAACAAGCTGAAGAAGCACTTCGTGAAAAATACGAAGCGTTACGTCAAGAACAAATCATTTACTTTGGTTTTGATAACGCTAAAATCCAAAGCAAATATGCTGAGCTTCTACAAGCACACGCTGAGTTTTTAGTACAAAACCCTTCAGTTAAAGTACTAATCGAAGGTCACGCAGATGAGCGCGGTACGCCTGAATACAACATCGCATTAGGTGAGCACCGTGGTCAAGCAGTAGAAAAATATCTACAAAGCTTAGGTGTTTCTGCTAGCCAAATGTCGGTAGTGAGCTATGGTGAAGAGAAGCCAATGGTTAAATCTCGCACTGAAGAAGCGTTCGCTAAAAACCGTCGCGCAGTATTAGTTTACTAAGAAAGAGACATTATGAAGCCGAAAATTATTTTGGCAGCAATGATCTTAAGCGGGAGCACCCAGTTATGGGCTGCTCCCGCTCCTGTTTCAGAAGCTGCAAGCTCGCAATCGAGCATAGAGAAGCGTTTAATCGCATTAGAAAACATGATGAAGTCACGTAATTTATTGCAAGCTGAGCTTCAGCAGCAGTTGAATATATTACAAGACGAAGTGAGTCAGGTTCGTGGCATTACTGAAGAGCAAAGCTATAAGCTTGAAAAAGTACTTCAACGTCAACGTGAGCTTTATCAAGAAATTGAGAATCGCGTTAGTCAGGCCTATTCTCAGCCTGCGGCAGCAACTCAGCCAACGAACACTTACACAGATATAAATGCATCACAGACTATCAGCTCAGACTTATCTGAAAATGAAGCCTATGAGCGTGCTGTGGCGCTAATTATGAAAGATAAGCGTTATGAGCAAGCAATACCTGAGTTCCAAACATTCTTAACGACTTATCCAAATTCAGTGTATGCGTCAAACGCGCATTATTGGTTAGGGCAGCTTTTAACAATTCAAAACGATCCCGCTGCTGCAACTAAACACTTTAAAGTGGTTGTGAATGAATTTCCGAATTCGAATAAACGTCCTGATGCTATGTTGAAGTTAGGCAACTTACTTGTTGATCAAGGTTTAGGCGAACAAGCCCTTAAAACCTTTAATGATTTAATTAATCAGTACCCAAGTACAACCGCTGCTAAATTAGCCACAGAACGTCTGTCGCAACTGTAGATTTGACCTGATTAGACTGCTTTTTGACTTAAGCGGTCTAAAATTAGGCAACTAGACATAAAAACTTAAAAAAAGAGATATTTTCTGTTGCGCTCAGCATTTAAATAAGTATTATAAGCGCCCGCAGCAGGCGATTGGTAACAACAGCCAAAATGCGGCTAAAAGAGCGGGTCATTAGCTCAGTTGGTAGAGCAGTGGACTTTTAATCCATTGGTCGATGGTTCAAGTCCATCATGACCCACCATTATTTTTAATGGTATACTTTTAGATATCGGCGGATTTACGCAGCTTTAATAATGTAACAGAGCGGGTCATTAGCTCAGTTGGTAGAGCAGTGGACTTTTAATCCATTGGTCGATGGTTCAAGTCCATCATGACCCACCATTCTTTGAATGGTACAGTTACATATCGGCGGATTTACGCAGCTTTTAATAAGCAGCAGAGCGGGTCATTAGCTCAGTTGGTAGAGCAGTGGACTTTTAATCCATTGGTCGATGGTTCAAGTCCATCATGACCCACCATTCTTTTTGAATGGTACTGTTAATATCGGCGGATTTACGCAGCTTTTAATAAGCAATAGAGCGGGTCATTAGCTCAGTTGGTAGAGCAGTGGACTTTTAATCCATTGGTCGATGGTTCAAGTCCATCATGACCCACCATTCTTTTTAGAATGGTAATCTAAAATCGACGGATTTACGTATAGCTTTTAGTAAGTAATAGAGCGGGTCATTAGCTCAGTTGGTAGAGCAGTGGACTTTTAATCCATTGGTCGATGGTTCAAGTCCATCATGACCCACCATTCTTTTGAATGGTTATTTATATCGGCGGATTTACGCATCACATATCAAGAGCGGGTCATTAGCTCAGTTGGTAGAGCAGTGGACTTTTAATCCATTGGTCGATGGTTCAAGTCCATCATGACCCACCATTCTTTTTGAATGGTCATGCATATCGGCGGATTTACGCATTACATATCAGAGCGGGTCATTAGCTCAGTTGGTAGAGCAGTGGACTTTTAATCCATTGGTCGATGGTTCAAGTCCATCATGACCCACCACGCTTAATTTATCTTTTTTATCTAAGTTATCCCTTAATTATCTTTAACAGCACTCAGCAATACTGTTCTTTAGCGTTATATTCTCGTATAATTCGCGCCATGAATGCACTGTGGACTAAGTGGTCGAGAAATGAGTCTAGCTGAACAAATTATGCCTGAGGATTATATCTTTCCTCCAAAGCCAGCGCCGTTATCAAAAGATGAGCAAGCTGAGTACAAAGCACGTATTAAACAATTACTAATAGACAAGAATGCAGTTCTTGTTGCCCATTACTATACGGATCCTGAAATTCAAGCACTTGCTGAAGAAACAGGCGGCTGTGTGGCCGACTCGTTAGAGATGGCACGTTTTGGTGCTAAACACGATGCGGATATTATTGTTGTCGCCGGCGTGCGTTTTATGGGCGAAACAGCAAAAATCTTAACGCCAAACAAAACAGTTGTAATGCCAACTTTGGCTGCGACCTGTTCATTAGACGTAGGGTGCCCAATTGAAGAGTTTTCTGCGTTTTGTGATCAACACCCAGATCGTAAAGTAGTGGTGTACGCTAACACCTCTACGGCGGTAAAAGCACGTGCCGATTGGATTGTTACCTCATCATGTGCGCTTGAAATCGTTGAGCACTTAGATGAGCAAGGCGAAAAAATCATTTGGGGTCCAGACAAGCACCTTGGTTCTTATATTCAAAAGAATACCGGTGCCGATATGATTATGTGGAATGGCGCGTGTATCGTTCATGACGAGTTTAAAACCAAAGCGTTAAAGGACATGAAAGCCCTACACCCAGATGCAGCGGTGTTAGTACACCCAGAGTCACCTGCTGAGATTGTTGCCCTTGCTGATGCTGTTGGTTCAACAAGCCAACTAATTAAAGCTGCGCAAACCATGGACAACAAAAAGTTCATCGTGGCGACAGACCGCGGTATTTTTTATAAAATGCAGCAGTTATGCCCAGAGAAAGAATTCTTTGAAGCACCTACAGCCGGTGAAGGCGCAACATGTAAAAGCTGTGCACATTGCCCGTGGATGGCTATGAACGGCTTAAAAGCGATTGAAGAAGCCCTAACAGACCCACAAGGCAAAGAAGTGTTTGTTGATATGGACTTACGCGAAGGCGCGTTAAAATCGCTTAATCGCATGTTAGAGTTCTCTGCGACACTACAACGCTAAGAATTGTTGCGATAGAAATGAAAGGCAAGGTGTACATACCTTGCCTTTTTTGTTTGTTTACTAGCCACTTAAGTTAGCTATTTTAAAAACCCCTTGCGTATGTAGGGTTGTTTTCATACTATAACGCCGCGTTAATCAGTTAACGCTTTAGGTGACGTGTCCGAGTGGCTGAAGGAGCACGCCTGGAAAGTGTGTATACGGCAACGTATCGAGAGTTCGAATCTCTCCGTCACCGCCATTTCCTTTCAATATACTTGTCTATTTTTATCAAATTTTCTTTATAAAAAAATAAACCCCGCAATTGCGAGGTTTATAGCGTAATGCGAAATGCACTATTGAATGCTTATTTCATCCAATGTGATAGTCGCTTCACTTTCCGTTCTTATGGTGATGAATGAAGTGCTGGTTGCAACGAGTCCATCCACAGTATAAGTTTGGCCTGCTGTTAAGTCAGACAGCGGCACAGAATAAAACTTAGACGCAGTGCCATGAATTGAATTGCTACTACCCGAAGTATTGTTATCGACATAAATTTGAAAGTTTTTGGCTGTGTTTCCAGCCACCGCTGCAACTTTGAACGTTACTTGGTAGTTGTTTGATAAATCAAGCAAGCCTGTTGTTTCGGTGTCATTTCCTGTCGTACTGGTACTTGGGGTTGTGTTAGCAATGCTAATTCTAGCGCCAGTCATTGTTAACTGTCCGCCTGCGACGTCAACATTACCTGTTACACGGTAGAACAGCGCTTGTTCGTTACCCGCAGCTCCTGAAATATCACGATAGCTGTTACTAAAAAACTCATCAGTATTAGCAGCAGAGAAGTTTTCAGTAAAAGGCAATCCAAGTGGTTCTTGAATAGGAGGCTCCGTTGGAGACTGAATATCAGGAATGTCTAAATCACTTTGATCCAGCTTACCAACACCTGCATGAGCAAGTACATGTGCTTTAACATCCATTACAGGCGTAAGCGTATATTCATAAGGTGCTTTATATGAGCTGGTTGGCGTCATGCCGTTTTCAGTCACTTCTGCTCGTACATCCCCATCTGCCGCATCACTCCATGTAATGCCTTCGCCTAGATAATTACCTGATGTGTTCCAATAACCAACCTGTGCTGAATAAAAAGAAACCACAGGGTTCTTGGTATTTTCAAAGTAATTATTCTCTATGTGTAGCTCAGCTCCCATGCGTGAATTAATTGCACTTGAAGTGATATTGTTATAGTAGTTATTGAAAATATGACCATTACCGAACCTAAATAAAGGGACCCGAGAGACAATATTTTCAAAGCGGTTGTGATGGAAGGTGATATGACGGTTTTTATTACTGCTGTCGTCATTGTCACTATGGCCATGTAATGAAGTTTTCCAACTATCATGTATATAGTTGTAAGAAATGGTAATGTTCTCAGCACCCGACTTAGAATCAATTAAGCCATCATAATAGTCTTGATCCACGGAGAGCGAAGAATACAACTCATTATGGTCAATCCAAATGTTTGCTGTTGTTTCGTTTTCATCACCTTCAATTGAAATTCCGTCTTTACCACCAGTGAGTACTTCATGAATTTTTAAGTTTTGGATGATAATGTTGTTAGCGCGGCGAATAGCAATGCCAATCCCATTAAACTCACCTCTATCAGCCACACCGATAATTGAGACATTATTCATATCTTTAATTTCAATAGATTTATTATCACCGCCACTGTTAGCATCTGTGATTACACCATCAACATAGATAGTAATAGCGGATGCTGAAGACTTCGCTTGTGCTAGGGCTGCTTTTAATGAAGCCCCATTATCAACAGTAACAACAGTACCGCCTTCACCTCCGGTGATATTATAGTTATACCCTGCAAACCCTCGACTAGGATTGATTGGCGCAATGCTGACAGGCTCATCCGGTAGTTGAGGAATAGCAAGTGGTTTTGGACTCCATCCTTGACCGTCGTTATAATCTGCAAAAATGTTTTCGCGGTCTAGCAGCTCGCTGACTTCTGAATCTGAAAGAATATAGCCACCTTCGCGTTCAGATAAATCAAGTGGATTACCGTCTAAATCCATACTGCCATATTCGCGCCAACCACTGGTTGCTGTGGCAACGCTAGGGTTAGGAGCAGGTTGATTATTTACACCTTGAACAGCCCAGCCAATTTTAGCGATATGTGTATCAAACCTATTGTTTATTAAGGTTATATTATCAAAGTATGTATCGCTGCCTCCACTTCTTGCAATGTATGTTGAGTTATCTAAAACATCATTGCCAATGGGGCCAGGACCATGTGTGAATCGACTATTCAAGAAAATAAAACCAGGGTCTGTTTCTACAGGTACACGCGCTTGTAAAACATAGCCACCCGCTGAGTCAGTTAAAGGATCACCGTCTTTTGAATCACCGATTGTACGGATCTCTGAACTCTCGAATAACGCCGTTGTTGGGTAACCCCAAATAAAATCAACATTCCCTGCAACAAGCGTGTTGTAGAACCATGAGTATCCTTTTAACAGGAGGGTATCTTGTTCACTTTTAAAGCGGGCATTGTTCGCAACTAGGCGGTACGGGCTATTGAAATAAATAGTTTCTGCTTGGTTTGAATCCACTTTATTACGAATATGCGTATTTTTAAGGGTGAGATTATTAAGGGTCAGCATGTCGACACCTTCTACTAAAAACACACTTCTACCTCCGTTAGGTGTTCCTGTGCTAATAGGTGCACTGCCACCCGTGCCGCCATTCATAGACTCGTAATTCTCATATTGAATAACGGTGTTTTCTTGGCTTTCACCTTGAATAGTGAGGTTGTTTTTATCGCGTAAAAATAACAGTTCGTTATAGATGCCGTCTTTTATGGAGACAGTGGTGTGCTCATCTTTGCCCAAGTACTGCATAGCAAAATTAAGTGCACCTTGCACAGTTCTAAAGTCTGCCGCACCTTCATCATCAACGAGCAGCTGATTACCTGCAGGCATGCTTACTTTAGTGACAAAGTCCCATTGACTGTTATCACCTAGGCCACTAAATTCTTGACCATTTAGCATTGCACCAACCACGACATCATCACCAATTACAACACGGTATGTATGTCCATACTCAAGGGTATTATTGCGTGGTTTAATGGTGAGCGTGTTCCCATTTAGCTGTAGTGGATAGTAGTAAACAGAGCGAACTTTAGCTTGTCCAGCAAAACCAATGTGGTCAATGTTTTTACCAACGGTAAGGGTATCGACTAAACTGTTATCGCTGACTTTATAAATACGTACTTCACCTAAAGCGCCTAAACTTGGTTCATTATCAAATGTAAGGCTAAATTGCGTATCAATAAATTGATTGGCACTGTTTTTTTCAGGAAATAATTTTCCAGCTAAGTCGCCATAGTCAGTTGTTGGCATGACAAAACCTTCAGCCACACTCACCTCTATTGTTCGGGTTATGGTACTATCAGAACCAGAGACGAACGTAATCGTGGCATTACCGGCCGCCATTGGGGTGAGAGTAATTACACTCCCATTGATATCGACACTGACAATTTTGTCATCAGTTGAAGTCACTGTGAATTTATCAATTGTTACCCCATCATTTTTAATGGCGGTGACATTAATTGTTAATGGTTCAGCTGTCGTTGAGGTGTCCCAGTTAGGGTCCTTGTAATCCAGTGTGAGTTGAATGGGTTTGATAGTCGGATCGCCAACTTTTAAGTCATCCAATTCAAATGAACGGTTATTAGTAAATAAACCTATTAGCCCACGTGCGCTGTAATTTGTATCACTCAATGAGCCTAAGTTTTCACCATTTAAGTAAATGGTTAATTGATCATTGATTAATTCAAAACGGGTGGTGTACCAAACACCGTCTTCTGTGCCACCTTTTTCGCCGAGTAAAATAGGTGTACTTGCCTGAACAGGGCGTGCAATAGAGCCCTCGGTGCTGACAGCAACTTCTACTCGCGTGCTACTAGATGAGTTTTGTACATTTAAACCGCCACCGTACCAGTTTCCTGTATCTTGATAACGGGCCATCATGTACAACTGTTTGTTTGCTGTTGTACTGTTTTGACGAGGACGAATTTTCGCTTCTACAAAATAATTACCTGTTTGTGGGATATTTTGCATTGCTTCGTCTGTGGCTAAAATAAGTTCACCGCCTGCGTTGCCTGCGGTGTATCGCATCATGTTATTACCGTTGATATTTAAAATATCGAATTCACCCATGGCACCGTCTACGTTAGTAGGCGTTGCTAAAATTTTCCAGTTGCTCAAATCACCACTTTCAAAATCATCACAAAAATACAGTTCAGGTGCATCTGAACACTTAAAGATACTTGGGTCTTCAACGTACTCAATGCGTAAATTATTAATCACTACTTTACCGCCTGTCTCGGTACGCAATTGTAAAAAAGAGTTCTTGGTAGCGAGTTTTCCGGGTACGACTAAGGTTTCGCCAACAACTAAGTCATTGATTAACTCGTTGAAGAATCGAGATTCACCACCGTGCATCGATTTAGAGCTACTTGATGTATTGTTGTCGACATAGATTTGGAACTTGTTGTCACCTTCAGGATCGCTGGCACTGACAATATCCATGACGACTTGGTAAGGCCTTGATAAATCAAATACCCCCGTTGAGTTTGTATCATTTTCGCTGGTTTCCACGCCCGCAGTGGTATTACCTAAAGTGAATCGGCCCCCGTCCAGTTCTAAGCCGTTTTCGACGACGGTGACGGATCCTCCAGTTTTTGAAAACATCGGAACTTCATTACCTTGACTATCAACTATTTTTTGATAGTCGACAGAAAAAATATCACCAGTAACAGTCGTAAAATCGTTTGTGTAAGGCAGTTCAACAGTGGGAATCTCACCTGTTGCTGGTGGATCAATTGGCGGTTCAACAGGTGGCTCAACTTCTGGCACATCTGTCGCAACTGTTTCTATTTTTAGATTATCTATGACTAATAAGGCGGCTGAATCGGTTCTGATTTGAAAGTAAGAGTTTTTAATATCTGCGCTCAGGATACCGCGTGCATCTGGGTGCGTTAATTCAGTTCCTGTATTAACATCTTGCCCAGGTATATAAGTATAAGAGAAGCGTTGTCCGACAGGCAGGTTGGTTTCATCAATCGATTTTCCATAAAACTTTGATGCATCAGCATGCACAGAGTTACTTTGGCTTGTTGTATTGTTATCAACGTATAAAGAAAGAGAGCCTGCACCATTATGGCTAATGACGTCAAAGCTAATAGTGAAGCCTTCGCTTAAATTGTATATTCCCACACCCGTTGTATCGCTTGGCGATGATTCTTTACCAGGCAGGGTATTACCGATTGTGAAACGGTCACCTTCCAAAACAAGCTGACCCAATTCATTGATAATGGCACTGCCGCCAGATTTAAAATAAAGAGGCCCACTTCCTTGCTCATCAGAGAGGCTCTTATAACTGGATGAGAAGAATGTATCAGTGTCAGTATCGAATTCTTCGTTTAACGCAAGACCGGTTTGTTCAGCAAGTTCACTAAGCTTTACCAACTCATTTTGGGCTTGCTGTTCATCAAATGCTAAAATATTGTTGTATGCATCATCGTTGTTATCACAGCTAAGTACTAACGTTGCAAGCTGTGCTGCATCATTTGTAGAGCACACACTAAAGGTATTATTGACAGTGTTGTGCGAGCGAGAAATTAAATAATGCTTACTCAGTGTATCACCTTCACTGGTTGTTAATACTAAAACGCGATTACCAAACTGAAACTCATAGCTGCCAACAAGCGTTTTATTCCCATCGACTAGCTTAGTGAATGACCCCGTGCTTGCTCCTTCTTCACTGGGTGTAAACTGCCACATTTCAATACTCGCTTTTGCCCCTTTTACAACGGGGTTATAAATTGTTCCCGTGAAGTCGGCAGGAGTGAAGGCGAGAGGCTGTGTACTGTTATACTGCTCAAAAATAAAATCTACAAAATGCATAATGGCAGTATCAGCACTCACTAAGCTGGTATTTGCTCCCCCAGCGTTAGCAAGCCATTGATTTACCTTTTCGTCAAAATCGTCACTGGCAAAGAATTCTGCAGGTGTTTGTCCTTGGGCTAATTCCATTACGGCAGCCTGTGCTGCTGCGTCACTAATGGTAATACCGTTACTGGTGTCACCATCCACATCTAACGACTGCAATAAACGCAAACTATTGATTACAGCAGGATGAAATACGGTGTCTGTAGAGAATACGCTCAGTGGAGTGACAACATTGCTGGCCGCGACACTTGGAAATGTCAGCTCACCAATAGAAAATGTGATCGCTTCACCACGGAAATAATCAAATTGGCCATTACTGTCCGTTTTACCGTTTGTCACAGACGGGCTGTTATAGGTCAATCCGGCGACAGGGCTATCTATAAAAACCCCTTGAATAGGGGGGAGTGGCGCCTCTTTTACGTTGACAGAGCTTTCTTCGCCGCAGCCTGCAAGTACGGCAGCAAGCAATAAGCAAGATGGAATTTTAATTGTGCTATTCATACATCCCTCCAAGGATGAACGCGTTTAGCAACACAAACGCGTGTGTTCAGTGATTATTTTTGTTTTAAGTAGTTGAATTATTAGTAGAACTTATAATTCATTCCTAGTTGATATGTCCGACCATAATCTTCTCGTTGATACAAAATCTCGCCGCCAGACTGATCATTACCGGTGAAATAACGAAGGTCTGACTCGTCGGTGATATTGATTGCATCAAAGTAGAATGAAAGGTGTTCGTTGAAGTCGTAAGTCGCTTTTATGTCAAAGGTTAATATGTCATCTTGGTAGATATCAGCCCATGTTTTACATGCTTTAGCATCATTTTTGTCTGCTGAAATAGGGCAAGAGCCTACTTGCTCTAAAATATCGGAACGATAATTACTGATTAGCCTAAGTGACGCTGTTTTATTCTCCCAACCCAGCGCAATATTAGCGGTAATATCTGCTTGGCCTGGTAACGGCATTTTTTCATAGCGTATGGTGTCATCGAGTTTTGACTCACTACTGACGACGGTCATATTACTTTGCCAAAATAAGCCGTTTTCAAAAAACTGGTTATAACTGAGCTCCATACCATACACGGTTGCTTTATCACCGTTTAAGGTGATATCAACTTGATTTATGACTAAGTCTTGTGGAATCGCGAAGTCAGAAACATGATCAACAGGTAATGTAAGAGGTAGCTCATCTAACCCCATTTGAATACCACTGACATCAACAATGAAGTTATCAATATTTTTATAGAAAACGGCTACTTCAACGAATAATTCTTTGGAAGGATACCAACCAAATGAGGCGTCAAAGTTGTCTGATGTCATTGCGACAAGATTTGGGTTACCAACTTGAAGTGCATTGTCGGGCCCCAAAATATAGTTTTGTAATTCTAATGCACTTTGCCCATCGGGTTCGCTATAACATGTATTGGTTGTGGGGTCGCATAAACTGATATCATCATCAAACCGTGCATATCCTCGTGCTTGTTTAAACGAAGGGCGAGTGTAGCTGGTCCATAAAGAGGTTCTAACTAACATCGTTTCATTTGGTTCATAACGAAGATGCATACTAGGGAAGTATTCACTGTAAGTTATTGATGATTCAGGTAACGGAACTGCAATATCTAAGGTATGCTCACCACCAAATGACCAATCGTCATTTTCAAGTGACATAAAACCAGTCGACGAAAACTCGGTATGCGCATAACGCACACCCGTTATTACGCTTACTTTTTCTGATAACTGCAGTTCTGCCATAACATAAGCGGCATACGTGTCCTCGGTGAGTATATAGTCTTCTTTAGTGCTGTCGATTGACGCTTCGCCACCGGTGGCATTTTCGCGCGTGATTTTTGTTGAATCAACCATGTACTCAACATCCTGCGCGGACACTAAAGGGTAGGTGAATAAATCACCAGCGGGCACACTATAGTCATAATCGGTAATATTAGAGTTAGCAACAGCGATACAGGTTTCATTACCATCGCAATCATCAGCATTTACCGTATAACTCCAACGATCTTTATCTCTGTAGTGTTCACGTTCGTTGTAGGTGCCTCCAAACTTTATAGAATTTAAAAACTGACTATCAAACTCCTTTTGAAAGTTAAGTTTAAAGCTTGTGATTTCGTCTGTGCGGGTGCTGTCTTCCATGAATAGGTTATCGTATTGCATATTAGAAAGATCGCTTAAATCACCGTCGGCCTCACCAGCAAAAACATCATTGTCTGGGTCAAGCTCAAAACCACCAAGAGCCGCAGCTTCAGAAGGCGTTAATACTTTCGCAGTAATAAAATCACGGCCAGCCTTGCCATAAACGATATTTTCTCGTTCGCGGAATTGCACACGACGATCGCCCACTGATTCATCGTCTGTTTTAGAGTAAGCATATTCGTAATCTACGCGCCACGACTCAGCAAAGTAGTTTTCACCACCAAAGCTATAGTTGGTGGTTACAGTTTCACCTTCTTGAATAAAATACTGGTTGTAAACATCAATATCTGAAAGTGCAAACTCCTTAGTTTGTGGGTTAACATAAATAACTTCGTCTTCTTGATCGCCATTATAAAAGTTATAAAATTCACGTTGAGCGATATCGTCGTCGGTGTATTTTGAATAATTACCACGAATATAGTAAAAGCTGTCTTCATTTGGTTTGAATTCGACATTAAGTGTGGCATTGGTACGTTTACGATCCGCTATTTCGCGACGGTTTTCGAGCTGTGCAGGGATTAAAATTTCTTCTGCATTTGCTAATTCTGTTTCAGAGAGACCAATACCCCCTTTTAAAAAGTTCATATCACGAGAGCTGTGATGACGTACTTCATCGACTTGTGTTTGTCTGTCTTCATAGCTGGCCGCAAAGCCAATACCAACTTTGTCATCAAATAACAACTGTGTACCATCAATACTAAACTTCGGTGAATGTGCCTCTCTCATTTCATTGTAAGAATCTTGAAGTTTTATTTTCAGTGTATTGTCACCACGGTCATAAGCCGAAATAGCTTTTACGTTTACTGCGCCACCGATTGAGTTTAAGTTCATATCAGGTGTGAGCGTTTTAAACACCTCAATTGCACCAAGAGAGTCACCCGTTATGCCATCAAGGCCGACTTTTCGGTCATCACCTGCACCAGAAAGTTCCGCGCCATTCATATTTACCGACACAAATTTGGGACCAAGACCACGTACTGCTACATATTTACCTTCGCCTTCGCTTCTTTCTAAGGTGACACCGGGAACACGACGTAGAGACTCAGCGACATTTTGGTCAACTAAGTTACCTAAATCATCTGTAGCAATCACAGAGCTAAATGCTTTGCTTTCACGTTCCATTGCTCGGGCTTTTAAATCAGCCTGATAAATGCCTGTTACAGCGATGATCTCAATGTCATCATCTTCATCTTGGGCTTTCTTTATCGCTGTTTTTTCATTACTACTAGACGCTGTTTGCGGTACGGATTTGGTTGTCTGTGCGTCTTGTGCATAGACGGGCAGGGCAACCAAAAGTGCTGCTGCAATACCGCTGAGTTTTATCGTTTTCATTGTTGTTCCTTTTTAAAAGGCTTTTATTGTGTTCTATTTTCTTTTTAAAAATCCATTTGCCACCGGTGGCAAATGAGGATAACATAAAGTTAACACCGCATTAATTAAACTGTCAATTTTTTAATCAGCATAAAGGCTGGTTTTTTTCTATAAGGTACAAAAAGGTGGGTTTGAATGAAAAGTGAACAATACCGGTTTCGTCGAAATGTCCTATTGCTACTGTTTGGTGCATTGAGTGTGTCACTATTTAGTGCAAATAGTATGGGTCAGTCGTTAACGCCTAGGTCTATTGCCTTTGATGGTGCTGAAGGGTTTGGTAAATTCTCTCGAGGTGGCGCAGAGGGGAAATTGTATATTGTAACGAGCCTCGAAGACAAAGATGAGCCCGGAACCTTACGTTACGCAATTAATCAAAAGCATCCTCGCGTTATTACATTTGCTGTGTCTGGGGTGATTAAGCTGTCAAAAGAATTAAAAGTAAACCACGGTCGAATTACGCTAGCAGGGCAAACCTCTGCGGGAGGCATTACCATTTCAGGTGCGCCATTTACTGTCTCAAATGCAGAGGATGTGATTATTCGGTTTATTCGTTTTCGATTAGGGACATTTAAGGTGGTAGAAGACGCACTAACTGTGCGCAATTCTAACAATGTTATTATAGATCATTGTTCATTAAGCTGGTCTGTTGATGAAACGGGTAGCTTTTACAATAATCGTAATTTCACATTACAAAACTCTATTATTTCATATAGCTTAAACGACTCTATTCATCCTAAAGGAAAGCATGGTTATGGTGGTATTTGGGGAGGAGCTAATGCCTCTTTTATTAATAATATAATAGCAAATCATGCAAGTAGAACTCCCCGTATAAATGGACACAGACTAAAATCTCCTTACCCTTACACAGATGAATTTATCGAAGTTAGTAATAATATTATTTTTAATTGGGGACACAATAATGTGTATGGCTCTGAGAATGGGCGATTTAATCTGATAGCGAATTATTACAAACCGGGTAAAGCGAGCAAGCGCATTCAATTTGCGGATATTTGGTTCTCCCCATTCATTAGCAAAAACCAAGCTTATATCGCTGGAAATATTCTAGAAGGGTACCCAGAGTTTGATGATAAAAACTGGTTAGCTGTCAATTATAGAAATAAAAAAGAAGGGAAACGTATCGCCAGCCAAGCATACAGCCCTTGGTTGAGTGATAAAAAAATTATAGTTGAGAAAGAGTCTGATTTTAAAGCAAAGAATGCGAAGCAGGTGTTTTATGACATCGCACAAAATCAGTTAGCGGGAGCGAATAGAAATGCAAATGGCGTGTTCATAGACAGCGTTGATCAGTTAGTTTATGACCAACTTAATGACAAGCGTCCCGTAACAGGGGATGGGTTAATTAATCATGAACTTGATGTTATTCCTAGCTGGCAAGCGTATGAAGCTCAATTTAAAGATGTTGCTGTTGTTCAAGATAAAAATAACGACGGTATTGCCGATAGCTGGTTTGCACAACAAGAAGCGGTGTTAAAAACATTAAACGAATCACAAAAATTAGAATTATATTTAGAGCATTTAGCAAAGTAGTCAATAATTTTTGTTAAATTTGCAGGATTAGGTATTTTACGGATTGGTATCATAGCCTATCGGTAAATGCCGCATAACAAAGGGAGCTATTGCTCCCTTTGTTAAGTTATAAGCATGATTTAAAAGCGTCTTTTTGGCACTCTTAGTTGCGAGTCAAATTCGTCAGGGAATAAAATAGTACCGTCATCTTGTTCAGTTGGAAAAACGGCAATCAGTAAGTCATCTTGTTCAAGACCTGGCGTCCAGCGGCTCAACCAATCTTTGACGGGTATCGCTTTGGGCTCGCAATCTTGCCACTCTCCGGTTGCCCAACTTTGTGCAAACTCACGGCTAGGCCAAACGGGTACGCAGTCATCGTCTTCATTGGTAAGCATTACACAGCCGTGCTCATCATTAAGGATCCAAATCTGTTTAAATTCGTGAACCATTTCAAACATATAAGCGAGTCGTTTTTTTGTACCAAGGGCAAGGATTTCGTCTAATTCTGTTTCAACACGTTTTGCAGTTGCATTATTCATGACAGGCTCACTCTTTTTAGTTATACACAGCATTATCTTAATCATAAGGTGATAAATTAATATGACAAGTAATAAAGCGATTATCTCTGTGCAATGAATGGTGGTTAATGCGCCTTCACGGCTATTAATGTAAGCGGCCAGCCATTGGTGCATTCGTTGTTTATAAATTAGATAGTTGTTGGTTCGGTGTGTGTTGATTTTGCACTTATCGATTTAGATTTAAGTAACTGAAATCGTTCACTGGAAGGTGGCACCAATGCAAAAGATAAATCATTTATCCACGAAGAATTAATATTAACAGTGACATAAGCAGGGTACACGTGCACTTTTGCTACAACAGTAATCGTGCTGATAACGCTGTGAGTTGGGTCGTTAGGAAGGGTCAATTTATCGGGATGAGTAAACCTACAAAGTGGGATTATGGGGTAGGACAGTTAATTTAACACTGAGCTGTTCAATGAAGTCATGGTTACTTGCTGTGATTGTAAATATATATTTTCCAGGCTCAGTTGCTTTATGTGTATGTGTAATAAGAGAAAAGAGGTCTCCTAAATTGATTTGCTTTTTTGTAAGATAACTATTCGCTATTGGCGTGGCGACATAGTAGTTATTAATAGTGCGAATGCCGTGAGTTAATTAAGAAGGGCACAATATAAATCATCGGCAAGCAGCTGTAGCGCTTTTGGATCGCTATTAGTGAGCGCATAAGTACGGATACCATAAATACCCATAACTAAAAAGCGCGCTAATTGCTGCGCGGTTTTACTGCTTTTAAATTCGTTGTTATCAAGGGCTTTTTGAATTTGTTCGGCAAGCGTATTTTCGTAGGCATTTAAGTTGCCACGTAGCACGCTGCAAATTTGCGGATCGTTGCCTTCTACCTCTGAAATACTCTTGGTGAGTAAGCACACTTTTGCTACTTCGCCTTTGATACACTCATCAACAATGAGGGTCAGATAATTTTTAAGTGTTTCTAAAATAGGCTGTTTATTATGAAATAACGCTGTGAACTGTTGATTACGATCTTTTTGATATTGTTCTATAGCTCTTAAAAATATCGCTTTTTTATTGCCAAAGGCGCCATACAGCGAACCGGGGTGAAGGCCAGTAACGTGCGTTAGTTTTTGCATGCTGGTTTTAGCATACCCAAACTCCATGAAGGCTAGCATGGCTTGTCTTAACACATAGTCATTATCAAATTCAGCAGTTCTCATTACATCAACTTTTTGAGGTCATTATTTGCAGTCTACTTAATCTTGAACAAATATTCAAAAATAGCCTTGAATAATGATTCAAGAATCCCTATCTTGAATGTACATTCAAAAATAATTGAGACATTTATGGCTACTGATTTATTAACTCCCTTTAGGTTAAACGACACAATTGAACTGCAAAACCGTGTATTAATGGCGCCGCTTACGCGCTGTATGAGTGATGATGATTTAGTCCCCACTCAAGCAATGGTTGACTACTATGCACGCCGTGCCGATGCCGGTTTAATCATTAGTGAAGCGACAATTATTCGCCCTGATGCACAGGGTTACCCAAATACCCCAGGGCTATTTACCAGCGAACAGATTCAAGGCTGGAAAAAAGTCACCGATGCAGTGCATGCGAAAGGCGGCAAAATGTTTGCTCAGCTTTGGCATGTAGGGCGTGTGGCTCACCCACATTTTTTTGGTGGTGATGTACTTGCTCCTTCGGCAATCGGTGTAGAAGGGTCTGTGCCACGCATGCGTGAATTAACTTACGTGACACCAAAAGCAGCAACCATTGAAGACATTCAAGGTTTAATTGCTGATTACGCTAAAGCGGCTGAAAACGCTATAGAAGCGGGCTTTGACGGGGTTGAAATCCATGGTGCAAATGGGTATTTAATTGATCAATTCTTACACTTTGCTGCCAACCAACGCGATGACCAATACGGTCAAACACCAGAAAATATGTCACGTTTCGCCTTAGAGGTGGTAGATGCTGTAATCGCAGCTATTGGCGCAGATAAAACAGCATTACGTTTATCTCCGGGTGCATATTTTAATATGAGTGAAGATAACCGCGATAAGGCCGTGTTTGATTATTTATTAACAGCGCTTGAAAGTCGCAATCTTGCCTATCTTCATGCGGGTATTTTTGATGACAGCATGCGTTTTGCAAGCCTTGAAAATAAAACGACATCTGAATACTTACGCAGTGCATATAAAGGTACATTAGTGGGTGTAGGTAGTTATACGTTTGAGTCAGCTAATCAGGCAATTGATAACAACCAATTTGACTTAATCGCGATTGGACGCCCCTTTATCGCAAACCCAGATTACATTAGTAAAGTTACCCATGGTGAAGCATTAACACCTTACAGCGAAGAAATGCTGGCAGAACTTATCTAATCTGCAGATCGCTTAAATTGTCACCTAAGAGCGTACTTAGGTGACTCTTATACCTATCCCATCTAATTAAAATATCTTACACTGTGTCAATTAGTTAGTTTCAAGCAAGGACAGTGTAAAGTGCTGAATATAATTCAATCAAATCGCATGGAAGCACTGCAAGCGCGGTTTCACGCTCTTCTTAAAGTTAATCCGTTAACGAGTCCATTCAAAAAAGAAATTGTGCTTGTGCAGTCACCCGGTATGTCGCAGTGGCTAAAAATAGGCTTAAGTGAACATTTAGGCATTGCCGCACAGGTTGATTTTCCACTGCCATCTAGTTTTATTTGGCAGCTGTATCAGCAACTATTGCCCGATGTGCCCAGTGAATCTCCCTATAATAAAGCAAACCTTGCGTGGAAGCTGTTTGCTATTCTGCCTGATTGTATTGATGAGCCGTTGTATTTACCTCTAAAAACGTATTTAGATGGCGATACTGATGGCCAAAAGACCTTCGCATTATGTGAAAAAATCGCCGATGTGTATGACCAATACCTAATGTATCGTCCACATTGGATTGCCACGTGGGAGCAGGGCACAGATCAACTTGATGATGTTGATATAGGCATAGCACCTTGGCAGCCTGATCTTTGGCGTAGGCTGGTGGCGCACAGTAAACAACTTGGCCAAAGCCATTATCATCGTGCCAATATGCAAGACCAATTACTCGCTGCGCTTGAAACGATGGATAGCAGCTTATTACCCGAGCGTATTAGCTTATTTGGTATTTCGGCGATTGCCAGTAGTCAGCTTGAAGTGTTCCAAGCCATTGCGAAAAAAACGCAGGTGTTTCTGTTTTTCTTCAACCCAAGCGAGCACTATTGGGGTGACACTTTAGATGAAAAAACGGCTGCTAAAATTGCTGCAAAATATGCCAAACGTCCGCACCTAGATGCGCTTGAAGACCATGCAAAAAATCCCGACCATGAGTACTTTTTTATTGGCAATCCGCTGCTATCGTCGTGGGGGAAATTAGGCCGAGATTACTTTGAGCAATTATTGCAGCTAGACGCGCAGTGGTTAGATGGTTTTGAGAATGAATTTGATGACACTTTATTATCGCAAATTCACGCTGAGATTTATCAATTAGCGTTTAAAGGCGAATCGCTTACACCCGATAAAGAATGGTTTATTAACGATGAAGGTAAACTGCCAATTAAAGCAGGCGATACCAGTATTGTGCTCAGTGACTGTCACACGCCACTGCGTGAAGTAGAGCGGCTTCATGATTACTTATTAAATTTGTTTAACCAAAACCCACACTTAACGCCGAAAGATATTATTGTGATGATGCCCGATGTTGGCACTTACAGCCCGTATATCGAGGCCGTTTTTGGTGGTGCAGAAGGTCGTCGTTTTATTCCTTATGCGTTAGCCAATTTAGCCATTGAACAAGAAAAGCCTGTACTGAGTTCATTTGCAAGTTTGGCCGATTTACCTTACTCACGGTTTGGTGTGTCTGACATTCTTGATTTACTGCAAGTCACACAAATCGCCGAAAAGTTTAACTTAGAGGCTCATGAATACGAACAAATTGGCTTTTGGCTTGAGCGAGTGGGTGTTAAATGGGGTTTAGATGCCGCGCATAAAGACAGTTTTGGTCTTCCTGCTATTGATTTAAATACCTGGCAGCATGGGTTAAACCGGTTACTGCTAGGGGTGGCACAACGTGATGAACACCTGCCATTTTCGGGAATTTACAGTGCCGATGAAGTCGAAGGCATGGCGTTAAATACCCTTAATAAATTAATTGAATTTATTGATGTATTGGCTCGTTATAAAGAAAAACTACACGATGATGCACCATTAAACGAAAAAGCCGCGATTTTAAAAGCCCTGCTTGGCGAAATTTACAGTGATGAGGGCGAGCAAAGCTGGGATTTACTGGTACTGCAAAAAGTGCTTGATACGCTCATTAAGCATTACGAAAACGGTGATTACCAAGGGGATGTTTCGCAGCGTATTGTTAGCTATTTAGTGAAGCAAGGTATTCAAGAGAAAGGCGTAGGACAGCGCTTTTTAGTTGGGCAAGTGAACTTTTGTACGCTGATGCCAATGCGTGCCGTGCCCTTTAAAGTGGTGTGTATGCTGGGTCTGAACGATGCTGATTACCCTCGTACCGTGCAGCCCATTGGTTTTGACTTAGTACCGTATTCAAAACGCCAAAAAGGCGACCGTTCGCGTAAACTAGATGACAGGTATCTGTTTTTAGAAGCCATTTTAAGCGCCCGTGAAAACTTATATATCAGTTATATTGGGCGCTCGTGTTTTGATAACCAACCAAGAATGCCCTCAACACTCGTCAGTGAGCTGTTAGAATACATCGCCCGTAGCTTTAAATTTGACGATGAAAAAGACTGTCACGCAGCACTGCCCGAGGCGCTGATTAATTATCAGCACTTGCAACCGTTTAATCCTGCCTATTATCTTAAGGCTAAGCAGCCTGCGGTAACGCAATTGCACAGCTATAACCCGGTGTGGATACCCGCTCAAAGTATTACGCCAGAGCCACAGCAAGACCTGTGTGTATCACCCGAGCAAATTGTTGAGCTAAACCAGTTTATTCGCAGTGTGTGTCAGCCGCACGAAAGCTTTTATCAGCAGAGTTTGGGCTTAAGGTTGCCGCAATTTAATGATATTGCGAAAGATGAAGAGCCATTTAGCCTTGATGCACTGCGTCGCTATTTCTACTTAGATGAAATTTTAGAAGCCAGTATTCTAGAAACACCAATTAATAAAGCGCAAATCATGCAACGCGGCGAGTTGCCCCAAGCGCATGTTGGCGATTTGGTGTTTGAAAGTATGCAGCACCGTGTTGATGCGTTAGCAGGGCAGGTGAAAGCCCATATTCAAGATGATGAGTTGCTGCCAATTGAAGTCAAAATAACTCTTGAAAATACCACCTTAGAGGGCTGGCTTAACCACATTTACGGGCAAAAACAGGTGTTTTATCGTACCGCAAGCATTAAAGCCAAAGACGTGATTAAGGGCTTTATTCAGCATTTAGCTGCACAGATCATGGGCCAACATGTTGAAACCTTAATACTTGGTTTAGATAAACAAATTAGTTTTTCAGCGCTTTCACAAGACGATGCACGTGGTTATTTGAACGATTGGTTTATGCTCTATAAAGCATTACTTACACGGCCAGTGGCATTTTTTCCAGTAAGTGGCTACGAGTACATTAAAACAAATAAAGACATGGCAAAAGCGAATAATAAATTTGCCCCGCAATATATCGGTGTAGGTGAAGGAGAAAACCCCTATATTCGCCTAACCATTCGGAATCTAAAAGACTGCGAAGACGAGTTTATTCATTGGAGTGAGCTGCTTTTATCGCCGCTGGTTGAATTAGCGCAGGAGGCTGACCATGCAAACGCTTAATCCTATTAGCATGGAGCTTTGTGGGCAAAGCCTGATTGAAGCCAGTGCCGGTACAGGTAAAACGTACACTATAACGGGGTTGTATTTACGTTATTTATTGGGCTTACAAAAAGCGACGCACGAAGACGGCACTGCGCTTTTAAATACCCCGCTCAGTGTTGAACAAATATTGGTTGTTACTTTTACTGAGGCGGCTACCCAAGAAATAAAAGACCGCGTGCGCGCACGTATAATCAATGCCAGAGATGCACTGCTGGGCAAAAATCCTGAAGATGAATTAATTAGTCAAATTATCAATGAAGTTAATGACAAACACGCGGCATTTGATTTACTCGACGCTGCGGCCAAATCAATGGACGAAGCGGCTATTTTTACTATTCATGGCTTTTGTCAGCGCATGCTCAAACAGCACGCGTTTGAGTCAGGTGTCGCGTTTAACTTAGAATTTATTTTAGATGAGCGAGAGCTCATTCAAGAAACACTCAATGATTTTTGGCGTGCCTTTGTATACCCACAGTCAAAAGCGCGCACAGAAGCGATTACTGATATTTTCCCGGTGCCAGCGTCGATGTATTCGCACGTGGTCAGCTTGCTCAGCAAACAAGGGGCGATTATTACCCCTGAATACAACCTTGATGAAATATGGCAAGCACGCGATAACTTTGTCGCAAAAGTACCTGCTTTTAAAAAGGCATGCCGTGACAGTGAATTTATCAATGCTGTAAAAGCGTCTGATCTGAGTGGTTCTAAAACGCCAGGCCGCAAAAACAGCCTTGCAGCGCTTGAAGAATATCTAAACAATGACGACACCTTTTTTGTATTTGGCACCAGCAAGTATTCGTTTGAAGTTTGGAGCACAGAGAATTTAAGCGACCCTGCGAATTATAAGAAAAACGGCAGTTTGCTTAGTCACGCAATGACGGCACAGTTTGATGAAATGGCCAAACTGAGTAGCCTTATTAATAACGGCTTGAATATTGCGATAGTGCAATATGCAACAAAATGGGTTGCGAATGCACTTATAAAACGTAAGCAGGAGCAAGGGGTTATCACCCCTGATGATTTGCTAACTAACTTGCATCAGGCACTTTGTAGCGACCAAGGAGACGTGCTAAGCGAAAAAATAGCGGCCTTATTTCCTGTTGCCATGATAGACGAATTCCAAGATACCGACCCAGTGCAATACGGTATTTTTAGCCGCATTTATAACGCCAAAAATACCACACTCGCTATGATAGGCGACCCAAAGCAGGCTATTTATGGTTTTCGTGGTGCAGATATTTTTACCTATATTGGTGCCAAAAAGGCGGTTGTTGCGCAAAAACAATACACATTAGACACTAACTTTCGCTCAAGTGAAGGGGTGGTCGAGAGTGTAAATCGCATTTTTTCTAAAAACGCTAATAGCTTTATTTATAACGATGCGATTCCGTTTCAAGCAGTTCATGCAAAGGGGAAGCCTGAAAACAAAGCGTTTTTAATCAATGGCGAAACCACCGATGCATTTGAGTTTTCAGTGTTTGTTGATGAATACGCTCAGGCTAATAATAAGCCAACCAGCAAAGGGGTTGCCCAGCAGGCGCTTGCCCAGCACTACACGCAAAAAATCACACGCTTACTTAAGCAGGCGCATTCAGGTGAAGCCACAATTGCTGGCAAAGCGGTCACCGCTGCCGATATTTGTGTATTAGTGCGAGATAGAAACGAAGCACAACTGATGAAGTCGGCGTTGAGTGAGGCAGCCATTGCCAGCGTGTATTTGTCTCGCGATAGCGTGTTTCAGCAAGAGCTTAGTCATCATTTATTAAACTTTTTAACAGCGCTTCATGGTCAGTACGATGAATCATTATTGCGCGGCGTACTGGCAGGACCCTTGTTTTGCTTAAGCTATAACCGTATTTATGCGTTACATGAAAACGAAAGCGAATGGCAAGAACATTTAAACTTTTTCGCTCAGCTTTCACATATTTGGCATAAGCAAGGTGCGATGGCGATGCTTGAGCGCTTACTGAGCCACAACCAACTCGCTGCACGCTGGCAGGGGCTTGGTTATAACGTGGAACGTTGGCTGACAGATTTTCGCCATTTAGGTGAAATCTTGCAGCAAAAGCAAATTGAACTAGAAGGCACTCACCGATTATTGCGCTGGTTTGCGCAAAAGGTCAGCCAACAAGAGGGTGAAGCGGTGCAAGTTCGTCTTGAAAGCGATGCCAATTTAGTAAAAATCGTCACGATGCATGCTTCAAAGGGCTTGGAATATCCGATAGTGTTTATGCCGTTTGCTTGTGGCTACCGTGAAACCAAAGAAGCGCTTTATCATCATAACGGAAAACTGATTTACGACCTTGCTAACAGTGATGAGGCCTTACAAAAAGCAGAGCAAGAACGCTTAGCTGAAGACTTGCGTTTATTGTATGTGGCGTTGACCCGTGCTATACATTTTTGCTCAGTCGGTGTGTATAACATTGCACAAGGGCGCAGTAATCGCCCTGGTATACAAAGTACCAGTATTGGTCATGTACTGTTTGCAGGGGAAGAAATTAAATCGGCTGATGAGTGGCACAGGTTATTAAGCGATTTTTGTGCTCAGTCGGCGCATATGCATTTTGAAGCTTTTACGCAACCCGATGAGGTCACTGTGCTTGACCTAACAAGCACAGATGCTGAGCAGTCATATCAAGTCAACACACTCGAAACCCACATTGAACGAGATTGGCGTTCAACCAGCTTTAGTGCATTAACCTTTAAAAAGCAGACTGATCATATTGAACTGGGGCGCAGTGATGAAGATCACGAAAAAGATGAATTTTTAGCGCAGCAAGCAGTGCAACTAACCCCCTATAGTTTCCCGAAAGGTGCAAAGCCGGGCAGTTGTTTACACGAAATATTTGAGCAATTGGACTTTACGGATCCCTATTCATTGAAACGACCTGACAACGAGCGTGACGACCATGCTCTTGATAAGGTAATAACAAAACTGTTTGCCAAGTATCACATTGATGATAGTTGGGAGGCAATGACCGAAAGCTGGATCAATGCCGCTTTAAAGTGTCCACTAAACGATAAAGGGCTTTGTTTATCAGCGCTTTCGCCTGAAGTGTGTTTAGTCGAAATGGAGTTTAATTTACCGTTATTATCGCTTTCAAGTGATAAGTTAAATCAAATTTTGGTAAAGCATTTTGGTTTACCGGGGAAACTCGACTTTACTGATGTGCAAGGTTTACTAAAAGGCTTCATCGATTTAATTTTTTGTTGGCAGGATAAGTATTACATTCTTGATTATAAGTCGAACTTTTTAGGCAACAGCGCAGCTGATTATCAACATGATCAGCTTGAGCAAGCGATGAGTAGTCACCAATATCATTTACAGTATTTGATTTACACTGTTGCACTGCATCGCTTATTACAACAACGTGTTAAAAATTACGACATAGAGACCCATTTAGGCGGCGTGTATTACACCTTTTTACGGGGCATGAGTGATGGCCAAGGGGTGTACTTTAATCAGCTTACAAAGCAGCAAGTACTTGAGCTAGATAGTTTATTTGCACGAGGAGCAATGTTATGAGTCAGATGACATTTGGCTTTGATGAACGTGAACCAGAGCAACCTCGCAAACACAAAGAACCGTTAAAGGAGCCTGTACAGGCATTAGAGGGGACTGAGGTTGAAATGAAAACACAGCCCTTACTCGACTTTTTGTTAGAGACGAAACGTATTCGCTTAGTGGATGTAAAACTTGCTGAGCTTTTAATAGGCACTGATACCTCCCAGAAAAATGAGGTGTTCTACCTTATTTTGTTGCTTGCCGTCGCTCAGCAAAGCCAGCATAGTTGCTTAGATTTAAACGCTATTAATTGGCAAAATCCGTTTGCAATTAGAGAACAGGCAGTATCGGAGGCAAGCATTGCTGCACCTGATATTATTTCGCCGTTTTCAGAAAACTATGACGCGCAGCAAGCTGAAACACAGCTCATGGCTGCAGCTTGTGTGGGTGATGACAAGCCACTGCTGCTGTTTGCTAATAAGTTATATTTTGCGCGCTTAGCTCAGTATGAAACTGTGTTAGCGTCACGTTTGAGTCATTTGGCAGCAAAACCACTAAACATCGATGAAACGGCGTTAACTGCGCTTTTGACAGAGTATTTCCCTGATGAAGCTCACCGTGAAGACCCCGCAGATCCTATTAAAACGTTAAATTGGCAAAAAGTAGCGTGTGCCATAGCCGCCACCAAAGGCTTTAGTGTGATTACCGGAGGGCCAGGCACCGGTAAAACCACAACTGTCACCAAATTATTAGCTATTATGCAGTCGTTGTATGCCAGTGCACCGTTGACAATTAAGTTGGTTGCACCCACGGGTAAGGCCGCGGCTCGTTTAAGTGAGTCAATTTTGGGAGCGAAGCAAAAACTCAGTATGATCCCAAAAGACATCGCACCGCTTATTCCTGAAACGGCACAAACGATTCACCGCTTACTTGGCGTGATTCCGCACACGAATAAATTTCGCCATAACAAACGTAATCCACTGCATTTAGATGTGTTGATCATTGATGAAGCCTCCATGGTTGATTTATCGTTAATGGCAAAATTAATTGAGGCGCTGCCAAGTCATGCTCGGTTAATTCTGCTGGGAGATAAAGACCAATTAGCCTCAGTTGATACTGGCAGTATTCTCAGCGATTTATGCCAAGGATTAACACTTGAAAAAATGCCTGCCTACAGCCAAGCGCGGGCAGAGCAACTCAATCGGGTGTGTTTTAATAATCGCGCCGTGCTTTCACACAGTGAAGACAGTTACTTGTTAAGCGACTGTATTGCGTTTTTACAGCAAAGCTACCGTTTTGACGGCAAAAGCGGCATAGGTCAATTAGCGCAAGCTGTTAATACCAATAGCCAAGGGTTACTTGGGTATGTTGAGCAAACGGTGAACGAGGGCGGCTTTAGCGACCTTAAACTTAATTACAATGTGATTAACAAACCGATTGAACATTTTGTTCAGTTAGCAGCCCAGCATTATCAGGCGTATTTAACACTGATACGCGAAGGTGCTGGGGTGGCTAAAGTGCACAATGCTTTTTCTGACTATCAATTACTGGCAGCGGTGAAAGAGGGCGATTATGGCGTAAACAGCCTTAATCTTCGAATTGAAAAAGCACTGTCACAACAAGGGCTTATTTCACCGTATCAGCGCCATTACCTGGGCATGCCCATTATGATCAGCCAAAATGATTATCAGTTAAAACTGTTCAATGGTGATATTGGTATTTTAATGCACGATGAGCAAGGTCAGCTAAAAGCAATGTTTATTGATGAGCAAGAAAACATTCGTGCTTTTTCGCCAGCTCGTTTACCCGCTCACGATAAAGTGTATGCCATGACTATTCATAAATCGCAGGGCTCTGAGTTTGCGTATACAGCGATGATTTTACCGCCAATAAATCAAGCAAACCAAGGGATCAACAGACAGCTTGTGTACACGGGGATCACTCGTGCAAAAAACACCTTTGAGCTGGTGGCAGATAAAAACGTGTTACTAATGGCAATGAATAAATCAGTTACCCGAGCATCGGGTTTATTCGATAGGTTAAAACATGCAGCTAGTTAGCGTGACTGATGAGCATTTAACTAAGCTAATGGGTTGGTTTAACACAGAGGCGGACCTGCGTATTTGGTCTGGGCCATTTTTTAACTTCCCATTTGATGCACACAGCTTTAAACAAGATTTAAATCTTGATGAACTGAACTCATACGCGCTGGTAAATAATGAGGGCCAGATGTTGGCTTTTGGCCAATATTACTTACGTGAAGGATGCTGTCATTTAGGACGTTTGGTCGTGGCTTTGAATATGCGGGGGCAAGGGCTTGCAAAAATACTGATTAATTTATTAAGCGAGCAAGGCAAACAGCAATTGCACTGTAATACAGTGTCGTTGTTTGTATATACCCACAATACCTTGGCCATTGCAGCTTATAAAAAATTAGGCTTTCAAGAATCCAAGTACCCAGCGGTAATGCCTTTGGCAGATTGTATCTACATGGTTAAATAAAAAGAGCCGATTAGTTCGGCTCTTTTCACAAGATTATTATTTAAGGTAATCAACTATTTAAGGTAATCAACTATTTAAGGTAATCAACTATTTAAGGTAATCAACTATTTAAGGTAATCAACTATTTAAGGTAATCAACCACTAATTGCGTCATGGCGTTGACACCCAATTGTAATGCTTTCTCGTCTGCAAAAAAGTGTGGTGAATGGTTACTAGGCGCTGTTACGGCATCTTGACCTTTTGGCGTAACTCCTAAAAAGAAGAACATTCCTGGTGTTTCTAAGGCATAGTAACTAAAGTCTTCTGCCCCTGTTATTAATGGCGTTGTGATCAGGTTTTCTTTGCCAACAACACCTGCAAGTGTTGGTGTCATTTTCTTGGTTAATTCAACATCGTTCACGGTGACTGGGTAACCGTGATCAATGTGAACATGCGCTTCTGCGCCACCAGATTCAGCCACCATTTCGGCGGTTTTAGCTAAGCGTTTTTTAATATCAGCACGCATGTCTTGATCAAAAGTACGAATTGTACCGACCATTTCAACTTGATCAGGGATTATATTATTACGTACACCCCCATTAATGGCACCAAAGGAGACAACAGAAGGGGCTTTTGTTACATCAACTTGGCGTGATGCAATGGTTTGCGTTGCCATAATAATTTGTGATGACGCGACAATGGGGTCAACCCCATTCCAAGGACGCGAGCCATGAGTTTGGCGACCTTTTACAGTAATCGTAAACTTATCGGCGCTGGCCATTAGCGGTCCTTCACGAAAACCAATTTGCCCTGTGTTTAGTGAGCTGGTGACATGTAAACCAAAGATGGCTTCGGGTTTTTCTTTAAATAAGCCTTCTTTTAGCATTAGTTCAGCTCCCCCTTCTTCGCCATCGGGTGCACCTTCTTCTGCAGGTTGGAATACAAATAGAATATCGCCAGCGAGATTATCTTTAATTTTGACCAAAGACTCAGCAGCAGCCATTAAGATTGCGACATGATTATCGTGGCCACAGGCATGCATAACACCCACGGTATTACCTTTATATTCAGTTGTTTGTGTTGATGCAAAAGGTAAATCAACTTGCTCTTTAACCGGCAGGGCATCCATATCTGCACGAAGCGCGATAAGTGGCCCTTTTTTGCCGCCTTTTAATTTGGCCACCACACCGGTGTGAGCTACGCCTGTTTGCACTTCTAGTCCTAATGAGCGAAGGTGTTTAGCAACATACTTTGCCGTTTCAAATTCACGATTGCTCAGTTCTGGATATTGATGCAGATGGCGGCGCCATTTTATGACCTTTTCACTGACACTTTTATTGGCTGATTTAAGTTCTGTCTCTATATCACTGGCAAATGCAGGAGCAGACATAGCACTGAGCAGTAAGCTGGTCGAAAGTAGTTTGTTAAACATCCTGTATCCTCTTATTATAAGTAATTGCACTCATAACAATGTAAGTATAAATAATTGAATGAACAAGACCTTTCGATAATTAACCACGATAAATGGTTTAAAAATCGCAGCCAAGAGTTTAAGCAACACTTACTTAAAAACGCTAAATTAATCACGTGTAATGCAGGTGATGCCTTATTTTTGCGCGGTGATGAAAATACGGGTTTGTATTGTGTAATAAGTGGGGTGTTACGTGTATCGGGCGTAAACAAACAAGGTAAAGAAGCGGTGCTTAGTTTTGTAACAAGTGCCATGTGGTTTGGTGAAGTGGCGCTTTTTGATGGCGGCAAACGAACCCACGATGTGTATGCCCATACTTCAGTGCGCCTTATACATGTGTCTGAACGAGCACTCACTCAATTGCTGAACGAACACCCGATATACTGGCATGACTTTGGGGTGTTATTAACCGAGAAAGTGAGAAGTTTGTTTGATTCTTTAGAAGATCATGCGTTACTTACGGCAAAGCAAAAAGTCAGTAAGCGACTGTATATGTTGTGCCACTCATCGGGGCAAACTAGGTTGCCACTTTCTCAGCAACAACTTGCCGATATGACTTATTTAACACGGCAAACAGTGAATCAAATATTACAATCATTGCAAACAGAGTCAGTTATTAGTCTTAAGTATCAGATAGTTGAAATAGAAAATATAGATAAACTCTTAGCTCAATGTTAGCTTGGAACTAAAATTGCTACATCTTTTCAGACAAGTTTAAAGGACGATTACGTGTGGCTATTACTTTTCATAACCAATATAAAGCTTATCATTACTCAGGCACTAATAAACTTGAGCGAGCACTGGATATATCAGAATCAAAATTGATGCCTCAAACGTCTTCTGATGCACAAAGTCTATTAAGAAAACAACCCGAACCAAGTTCATTTTTAGAGACAGCAAACGAAGCTCTTGTTTATCAGCGCTTAGGGGTAGATAAAGAGAAAATCGATGAAATCAAAGCGCAAATAGAAAAGCTTGCGGAACAAATGCAACAACAAGGTGCAGATACCAAAGCACTGCAAGAAAAAATGAATAAGTTGCAAGGCATGCTTGATGAAGAATATCAAAAAGGACGCGAGCGCATGGATATGCAGCCAGAAGCCGAAAAAGGCAAGGTCATCGATGCGCTAGTTTAATGTAGTTACTTTAAAATGTCGGCTAGATGACATTCTTAGTGGTAAATTTTCTGCTAATCTGAGTTTTGAACACAGTTTTGGCAGGAATAATAATGAAAACTCTCAAACAACAGCTGAGCAATTACGCCCTTTATCACCGTTCAAAACGCAATATCTATACACATTTTATTGGTATTCCCTTGATTGTGTTTGCCATTATTTGTTTATTGCAACGCGCAACAATCATGCTTGAACCCGTTACGTTAACAGTGGCAAGTATTGTTATTGCGATTACGTGCCTGTATTACTTAATGCTCAGTGTTTCTATGGGGCTAATTATGGCTGTGTGCTTTGCTTTATTGAGCATTATTGCACAGCCTGTCGTTGTGCTTTCAACAACAATGTGGCTGGCTGTGAGTGTGGGCTGCTTTGTGGTGGGTTGGCTATTTCAATTTATGGGTCATTACTATGAAGGTAAAAAACCCGCCTTTGTTGATGACATTATTGGCCTCGTTATTGGACCCTTATTTGTTGTCGTAGAAGCCTTAATCATACTTGGTTTTTATAAAGATGTTGCTGATTACATTGAGCAACATGCAGGTCCACATAAAGCGTGATAACAGCAATAATAACAATAAGAAAAGGAACACACATGAATTTAAAAGATAAAATAGTTTGGGTTACGGGGGCATCATCAGGTATTGGTGAAGCACTGTGTGAACAATTGGCTGCAAAAGGGGCAATCTTGGTTTTATCTGCCCGTAATGAAGATAAATTAAAAGCGCTAAATACACGTTTAGGCGGAATGCATCATGTTGTGCCACTCGATTTAGCAGAGCCTGAGGCGCTGCTTAAAGAGATGCCTGCGGTTGTTGAACGTATTAAGCGTATTGATGTGCTAATTAATAACGGCGGGGTGTCGCAGCGCAGTTTGTTTTTAGAAAACGATTTCAGTGTGTATCGCCAGTTAATGGAGGTGAACTACTTTGGCCTTATTGCATTAACGAAAGTGGTCGTGCCGCAGATGGTTAAACAAGGTATGGGCATGGTTGTATCTATAAGCAGTGTGGCGGGTAAAGTTGGCTCTAAATTCAGAACCGGTTACTCGGGCTCAAAATATGCGGTTGTGGGGTTTATGGATTGTTTGCGTGCTGAACTGGCAGATAAAAATGTCAATTGTTTAACAATCTGTCCCGGATCAATCAAAACAGCCATTGCGCATAATTCGTTGGATGGGCAAGGTAAACCACAAAATAAACCCGAAGAATCGATTGAAAATGGGATGGATGTTGGCAGAGCTGCTGCGAAAATGATCAAAGCCATAGAAGCGGAAAAGGATGAGGTTGTCGTTGGTGAAGGGATCAGCGGTTTAGCGCCGACAATTAAACGCTTTTTCCCTCGCTTTTTTAATCGACTAACGGCACGAATGAATTACCGGTAAAAGCAAAAACGTGACCGTGAATGATTATTAATAAAAAACACGCAATTAAATTGCGTGTTTTTTATACTGCGAGGTGAAATTATTTGCACTTTAATCGATAAAAGGCATGCGTTAGCTATGGTTAAACGGGGAGGTATTAGCATACAATGGAGAAAAAGTAGTCCAAACAAGAGAGAACAACAATGGCCGCATTTGGTACTGTATTTATGCCACACATGATCCAAGCACGCTTTGCAGACAACACATGGAGTGAAAGCGCGCTGGTCCCATCTGATAAAATCGAATTACACGCAGGTGCTCACGTATTACATTATTCAAGCACGTGTTTTGAAGGATTAAAAGCATTTCGTCACGAAGATGGCTCGGTCTATATCTTTCGTATGGACGCAAATATTGCCCGAATGAAGCAAAGCTCAAAGCTATTAAACTTGCCTGATTTTGATGAAAGTATGCTTGAGCAAATGATCAAAGACATTGTTAAAGAGTACGCAGACGAAACGCCAGCCCCTCCGGGTTCAATGTATATTCGCCCAACTCATATTGGTACAGAAGCGGCAATTGGTAAAGCGGCTGCGCCTTCAATGAGTTCATTACTGTATGTGCTTCTTTCGCCTGTAGGTGATTATTTTGCAGGGGGTGCAACAGCACTTCGTGTATTACTTGAAGAAGACGGCATGCGCTGTGCGCCTCATATGGGTATGGTAAAAAGTGGTGGTAACTACGCCAGTGCATTAGGGCCTATTTTACAAGCACGCTCTGAGCATCAGGCTGACCAAATATTGTTCTGCCCAGGTGGTGACGTACAAGAAACGGGTGCTGCCAACTTCATTCTTATTGATGGTGATGAAATTATCACCAAGGCACTTGATAGCACTTTCTTACACGGTGTTACGCGTAATAGTATTTTAACTATTGCCAGAGATTTAGGTATGACGGTGTCTGAACGCAACTTTACCGTAAGTGAATTACTAGAGCGTGCCGCTAAGCCAGGTACTGAAGCTGCGCTTTCAGGCACTGCTGCAGTGCTGACGTCTGTTGGTACACTTATTCATAACGACCAAGAGTTTAAAGTAGGCTCGGGCGAGCCGGGTGAGAAAGTGGCGAAGTTACGCCAAGCATTGAATAATATTCAATGGGGTAAATCACCGGACAACCACGGTTGGTTGACTAAAGTATAGGCACCCTTTTTATTGCAGAGCCACGCACTTGCGTGGCTTTTTTATTGGTATTTTACATTGGTTTACAGCCTAGGCTGTGTTTAACCGCAAATTGCTAGACTTTCTATTTCATTAACTCTATTTTCTGTTTGTTAACAATAACTAAAAAGTATGAAGATTATGATTAAGAAGACGCTTGCATGTGCAATTCTAATTGCACTGGCTGGTTGCAGTGAATCAACCACAACGAAGACAGAACAAACAGTAAAAACCGCAGAGGTAAAAGCTGCCGTGAATTATCCTGAAACTAAAAAAGGCAATGTTGTTGACGAGTATTTCGGTGAAAAGGTTGCCGATCCTTACCGTTGGCTTGAAGACGACATGAGCGAAGAGACGGCGCAATGGGTTAAAGCCGAAAATGAGGTGACATTTTCTTACCTAAAGAATATTCCTTATCGAGATGAATTAAAAACGACTCTCGAAAAGCTAATGAACTATGAAAAAGTCACTGCGCCGTTCACTGAGGGCGAGTACACCTATTTCTACAAAAATGATGGCCTACAAAACCAATACGTTGTTTACCGTAAAAAAGGTGACTCAGAGGCTGAAGTTTTCCTTGACCCTAATACATTCAGTGCTGATGGCACAACCTCTATGTCGGGATTAACGTTTACCGAAGATGGCACGCTAGCTGCGTACCAGATTTCAGAGGGTGGAAGCGACTGGCGTAAAATTATTATTATTGATACTGCCACTAAGCAGCCTATTGAAGAGGCGTTAGTTGATGTGAAATTTAGTGGTATTTCGTGGTTAGGAAATGAAGGTTTTTATTATTCAAGCTACGATAAGCCAAAAGGGAGTGAGCTGTCGGCTAAAACTGATCAACATAAAGTGTATTATCATAAGCTTGGCACTTCTCAAGCGGATGATCAGTTAGTTTATGGTGGCACAGAAGAACAAAAACATCGTTATATTGGGGCTGCTGTTACCCGTGATAATCGCTACTTGATCATCTCGGCAAGTACCTCAACATCTGGTAATAAACTGTTTATTAAAGACTTATCTAATCCAGATAGCGAATTGGTGACAATTTTAGACAACACAGATTCTGATACATCCATTATTGATAATGATGGCAGTAAATTGTATTTGGTAACAAACTTAAATGCACCGAATAAACGTGTTGTGACAGTTGATGCGAATAATCCAAGCCCAGAAAACTGGCAAGATCTTATTCCCGAAACAGACAATGTATTGAGCCTGACTAAAGGGGGAAATTACTTCTTCGCTAAGTATATGGTCGATGCTATCTCGCAAGTTAAGCAGTACGATAAATCAGGTAAGTTAGTTCGCGAAATCAGTTTACCAGGTGTAGGCACAGCCTATGGTTTTAGTGGCAAGCATGACGCTGACACGCTGTATTATTCTTTCACGAATTACACGACGCCGGGTAACACTTACTCATTTGATATTGAGTCAGGGCAATCGGATGTTTATCGCAAGTCGGGTGCTAAATTTAACAGCGACGAGTACGTGTCTGAACAAGTGTTTTACACATCGAAAGACGGCACGAAAGTACCGATGATTATTTCGTATAAGAAAGGCACTGAACTTAACGGTAAAAATCCAACGATTTTATATGGCTATGGTGGCTTTAATGTAAGTTTAACACCAAGCTACAGCCCAACAGTTGCAGCGTGGCTTGAGCACGGTGGTGTGTATGCAGTTGCTAATATTCGTGGCGGTGGTGAATATGGTAAACAGTGGCACATTAATGGTACACAGCTTAAAAAACAAAATGTATTTGATGATTTTATTGCGGCTGCAGAATATCTAAACGATAAAAAATACAGCTCGCCAGACTATTTAGCTGTGCGTGGTGGTTCAAACGGTGGCTTATTAGTTGGTGCGGTTATGACCCAGCGCCCAGAGCTATTCAAAGTAGCATTACCGGCTGTTGGTGTACTGGATATGCTGCGCTATCACACATTTACAGCGGGTGCAGGCTGGGCGTATGACTACGGTACTAGTGAACAAAGTAAAGAGATGTTTGACTACTTGAAAGGGTATTCACCTGTTCATAACGTAAAAGAGGGGGTAACGTACCCTGCAACGCTTGTGACGACAGGCGATCACGATGACCGTGTTGTACCTGCTCATTCATTTAAATTTGCCGCTGAGTTACAAGCAAAAGGTGCAAAACAGAACCCTTACCTGATCCGTATTGAAACTAACGCGGGTCATGGCGCGGGTACACCAACCAGTAAGATTATTGATCAGTACGCTGATATCTATGGTTTCACGCTTTATAATATGGGTGTTAAATCACTTTAATTTAATGAGTGGTAACAAAAACGCCGAGCAAAATTGTTCGGCGTTTTTTGTTTTAAACGATCGTTTTTAAACGCGTATTTTATAAATCGATTCCCAAAGCAAAAATCATTTTATAGTCTTCCTTTTCAGGCACCACGGCATTCTCGTCGGCAATCGGGTCTGCTAAGTAATCCCAAACCAGAGAGATATCAAAATCAATGTCGTCAGTAATATCAATCTCGAAACTTGCCATAGCGTATTGAGAATCTCCTCCTGTATCACTTTTGGCCGTGAGGTAGCGATAATTGAAGGTAAAGTCGATTTTTTTAGTAAGTTCATGCTCAAAATTAGTGCCAATAAAGTAAGACATTGACGCATTACTTTTGTCTTCACCGGTGGTGACAGTATCAAATTCAGTTTTTTGATACGCAGGGCCAGTTGAAAAATCCCACTCAGTTTTGTCGGTATCCATCACGTAATAACCGACACCTGCGCCTACAGTGTATTTATTAGCAATGTTTTGAAAAGGGTCACGGTAATATTCAAAAAAGATAGGACGGAAATACATTTTTTGAGTGTAAAACCAGTCGAACGTGCCATTGGCTCTAATGTTGTTTTTAGTTACTTGTTCATCGCTGGTGGTACGGTAGCCTAAAAACTCGGCTAAAAAGCGACTCGATGCCGTACGACGTTTAATATCGGCTCTGGCAGAGTATTCTGTTTGGTCTGTATTACCTCGCGATAAATCAGCACCCAAGGAAATTTTTACTGTCCACGCGCTGAGCTCACTGTCGATTGAAGGGGCAATCGACACTAAATCACGATAGCGATACTTTGCCGGTAAGTCACCGACCTTTACATAACCGCCTGATATATTAAGTGTGCCACTGAGTTCTGTGCCGTCGTTAAAGCGTACTGTGTGATGGCGGTCAGAGACAATCATATAGATATCTTCACGGTCAATTACGAGGGTGTCGAGTACATCACTGTCAAATTCAAGCTCTTTATCGTACATTGCGATAAGTTCACCTTTGAGCCATTCACCTGAGTTGAGCCTTACCCAGTCAAATTGACTGGCATCTTTAATGATGACACCACGCTCTTCTAACAGTGGATCAGGCATTGCGAAGCAAGTTAAAGGAGAGAGTAAAAGCGTGCTAATAAGCAGGTATTTTTTGAGCATTATTCCAATCCATGTTTAATAAAATGCGAAAGAAAGTTGTTATAGTAATTAGGTACTAATTAAATACTAGCTCAATATTTTACCCTCTTCAAAGTCCTTAAGCAGAGGGTAAAAATAGGCGTTGATAGGTTTTATATGCGTATTCGTCACTCATCCCCGATAAGTAATCGCAGATAATACGCATTGCATTATCACCTTGTTGGTGTGCATTTAGCCACATTTCTTGGGTGGTTTCTGGCAGTAAACGCATAGGATCACTTGCAAACGCACTGAACAGTTCAATGAGTAAATTTTGCCCTTTAAATTCAACTTGCTGCATTTTCGGTTCACGAATTAAACGTTTAAATACAAAGTGTTTTAACACATTAAGAATGCTTGCAAATTCGTCGGGTAAACTAACCGTGTATTGCAAGATTTCTGATTCGAAATCAGCATTTTGCACCACTAAATTGGCGTGAATTATAAAAGTATTAACAAGCTCACCGATGGCATCTTTTCGCTCATATTCATGGTGTGAAAAAAGGCGCGCCGTAATAGAGCTTAAATGCGTTGTTAACCATGGTGAGTTTAGTGCTTGTAACTGCGTTAATGCATGGTTTTGCCAATCAGCTAATGTGAGTACTTCTGTGGCGATAGCATCTTCCAGGTCATGAACAGCATAAGCTATATCATCGGCGAGCTCCATGATGGCAGAGTCAATCGATTTATAATGTGTTTTTGCTCTGAATTCATCAACGTTATAATGGCGACTTAAAATGTGCTGGTCGTTTTTTGATAGTGGCGCGACAATCCAATCAAACACATCTTTGTCGTCTTTGTATAAGCCTTTTGCAGGACGCCAGTGATCAGCTTTAATAAAGCTGCGCTGCTCAGAGAGCGGTGGAATGGTGTGCCATAAGTCATCAATAAAAGCGGGGTATTTTATAAAACCAAGCAAAGTGCGGCGTGTTAGGTTCATACCATAGCCATTGCTGTATGGCTCAAGCTTAGAAACAATTCTTAGGGTTTGCGCATTTCCTTCAAAACCACCGTGTTCACGCATCATGTAATTAAGGGCTATTTCACCACCATGACCAAAAGGAGGGTGCCCAATATCATGAGCAAGGCACAAGGTTTCAAGTAAGCTACCACTGGGGAAATGGCTAAAATTTGGGTGTTGTTTTTTAAGGTGGCGCAGTAGACCACTGCCTATTTGTGCGACTTCAAGAGAATGGGTGAGGCGAGTACGATAAAAATCGTTTAGGCCAATGCCCATTATTTGAGTTTTAGCTTGTAAACGTCTAAATGCTGCCGCGTGAATTATACGAGAGCGGTCAACCTGCCAGGCAGTGCGGTTGTCGTTTGGGCGATATTTTTGCTGATCAATGATACGCGCTTGCCAAGACTGGCACATAAATAGAACCTTATAATTACTCGCTCAGTTGCCCTTTAGTATACGCAAGCACTTGAAAATTGCGAGTAAATTGGACGTGATTCGCAGCAAGTCATGTTGAGTTAGGGCAAAAAAATACGCTGATATTCGCGAAAAAATTAGCTCTTTGATATAATCCGCCTTTGTGTGTGCGTGGCTTTACCGCACATGAGTTGTAGTTTATTTGAGAGAATACATGCTTAAGTACGTTTTTCGAGGTTTACTGACCGCTTTTTTTGCATGGGCGTTATTATCGCCTTTCATGAATCAAGATGTTGCAGTGGAGGAGGCCGACCAAACCGAGGCAACTCAGCAGGGTAAACAGCGAGTAATTAAAAAAGAAAAGCCATTACATAATGTAAAGCTGCCTGACTTTGCGGGCTTTACTGATGTAAAAGAAAAGAAACAGGCGTTTTTTGATTTTATTCGTCCCCATGTTGAAGCTGAAAACAAGAAAATTCTACAGCAGCGTGCCAGCTTAGAAATTGCACGTATGATGCTAGAATATAATGAGCCTCTGACGAGTAAGCAGCTGTCTGATATTAAGAAAATTCTTACCAGTTATAAATTACCAACAAGTATTGATGTATTGTCTTTGACACAAGCACTGCGTCGTGTTGATATCATTCCAAAAGAACTTGCCTTAATGCAGGCGGCGAATGAGTCAGCATGGGGAACATCGCGTTTTGCGCGTATTGGCTTAAACTTTTTTGGCCAATGGTGTTATAACAAAGGCTGTGGCATGGTGCCACGACGTCGTGCAAATGAGGCGGCTCATGAAGTGACGGCATTCAAATCTGTTCGTGCTGCTGTAAGCTCTTACTTTAAGAATATTAATACCCATGCGGCGTATAAAGATTTACGCACAATCCGCGCAGATTTACGTCGCCAACAAAAACCGATTGAAGCGACAAAACTAACCCAAGGGTTGTTATCGTATTCTGAGCGACGTGAAGCATACATAGAAGAATTAAACACGATGATTAATCAGAACAGAGCATATTTTGATGAATAAAGTCTTTTTATTGTTAAAAGTGGTGGGTGTGATCAGTGCATTAAGCGTTACGAGCTTTAAAGCAACTGCCAGTGAGTTTGTGATTGCATATGACGGTTTTTACGACCGTTTAAAAGTCGTAAACAAGGGGGAGTTTCAGTACGCACAAGTTAACTTTTATTTAAGTGATATTGCCACTAACGAAGTATGTACGATTAAGTCAGGTAAAATTCTAACCGAAAAACAAGAGTTCGATTTAACGTACACCGACAATGCACAGCTGTTATTGCCTTTTGATAAGCAGTTAGACACGGATAAAGCCGTGATTGTCGTACAGCCTAAAAACCCTCAGCATGATTGCCAATTAAAGCTGCAAATTGAAGCAACAGAGCTTAGTAACTTTGCACTAACAAAAGCGAATTTATTTGAGCTTAACCAAGAGTTTGATGAGCTTTTATCTGATTTATCGGGCTTTTTTGTTAGCAAACTAATGTGGTTTTTACTACCTGAGCAACAAGGAGTCGTACTTAAATTTGACGCTCCTGCAAATATGTCGGGTGAGGGGGTTAGCTGTAAAGAAAACCGCTGCACGATTAAAATCACTGATGAGTGGCAAGATGATAAGACTCTGCTTAATAGCAGTGCAAATCTTATTAGTGCAACGCCGTGGATTGTAAAATAGCTGAGTCATCTTTTTTATAGCATAGCTAATTATTCAAAAAAGGATCTTTACAGGTCCTTTTTTTGTTGCTTTTAAATTACGCTTTAATGATTTATACCATTTTGCAAAAATACTTAATCATTTTGAGTGATTAAACCAGTCGCTACCTACGTTAAAAATTTCTGATTTACGACTGCATGGATGCAGGAGGTAGAGCAATCCAGGAGCAATTGCCGAGAACAACTAAATAACTAAATTTTTGCCTTGTTATCAACGCGGTTTTATTGCCTCAAAATAGACCACTTAATTAAGCACAATGGTATTAATCTGAAAAATCTATATCTAACACTATCTCTTAAATACAAATAAAGCATGTCACATAAATTGATTTGGTGGATAAGGACGTTCGAATGTATCTCAATGAGGTATCTAAACTGTATGGGGCAACACAAAGAGCAATAAGGCTCTATGAATCAGTGGGATTACTGACTGTTTCTAGGGTTGGAAAGTATCGAGTTTATAATCAAGAGAATATTTATTTAATCAAATTAATAAAAGAGGCTCAAACTCTGGGAGTTGCACTGTCAGATATGGTTGCTTTGAAGGGAGAAAACGAGGATTTTGATTGGCAGGCTGTCAGCCATTGCCTTATTCAAAAGCAAGCTGCAGTCGAAGAAAAGATAAAGGAGCTTGAAGTTCAAAGAGAGCGCATTAAAAATTACCGAATTTCAATTGATAAGTGTATTCAAGAACTTGACTCTTACCCTTAGGTGAGAGTTTACACTGTGTCCTCACTCTAAATGGATATGTCAGTGTATGAAAAGAATATTAGTAATCAATGCTAACCCGAAACTAACCAGCCTGTGTAAATCTTTAGCGGAACAGTATGCAGCAGTTGCCATAAAAAAACATGACGTTAAGCACGTTAATATCGGTGACTTGAATTTCGAAATGAACTTAGCCGAAGGCTATGACAAAGTGATTGATTTAGAGCCTTGTTTAGCAGATCTCCAAGAGAAGATTCTGTGGTCTGAGCATATTGTGATTGTTAGTCCTGTTTGGTGGGGAACCATGCCTGCTAAGTTTAAAGGGGCGATTGATAGAGTTTTTTTACCGGGGTTTTCGTTTAAATATGTCGAAGGTAAATCAATACCGAAAAAGTTATTAAAAGGACGTACATCAGAGTTATTAATAACGTTAGATACCCCTGCTTTTTGGTATAAATACATTCAAGGGAATGTTATCTATAAGAATTTTAAACATTGTATTTTGGACTTTTCTGGCATTAAAAATAAAACCACTACATACTTTGGGCCAGTTATAAATTCCAGTAGCAATAAAAGAAAAGTCTGGCTTGAGAAAGCAGCTCGATTAGGAGCGAAGGTTAGTTAGATAATTTTTTACCAAAAATAAAAAGGAGAGCTTCTTTGCTCTCCTAATAATTAGTTAAATGTTTTTTTAAACCATTAGCTCAGGTTAATTGTCACAACGTCACTAATGTGCTCGTCATCAAGCGCAGGCTGTTTTGGGATATCTGGCTTATCAAGGGCGATATCGCCACCATCAATTACATCACCTGTTTGCAGGTCTTTAAAATTGAATAAGTCTTTATCAGCTAAGTGCGACGGCACGACGTTTTGCATTCCCGTGAAAATGCTTTCAATACGACCCGGATGCTGTTTATTCCACTCAGCAAGCATGGCTTTTGTGTGTTTACGCTGCAAGTTTTCCTGAGAGCCACATAAGTTACATGGAATAATAGGGAATTCCATACGCTCTGCGTATTTTTCGATATCGACTTCTTTACAATATGCCAGTGGGCGAATCACCATATGCTCGCCGTTATCGCTCATTAATTTAGCGGGCATACTTTTTAATTTACCGCCGTAGAACATATTTAAGAACAACGTCTCTATCATATCATCGCGGTGGTGACCAAGGGCAATTTTAGTCGCGCCCATTTCTTTCGCTGTACGGTATAAAATACCGCGACGAAGGCGTGAGCACAGCGAACAGGTTGTTTTACCTTCAGGAATAATATCGGTAACAATGCTGTAGGTGTCTTCTTCAACTATTTTGTATTCAATACCGAGTTTATCTAAGTATTCGGGTAAAACGTGCTCAGGAAACCCTGGTTGCTTTTGGTCTAAGTTAATGGCGAACAAATCAAACTTAACCGGTGCGACACGTTGTAGATGCTGTAATGTATCTAATAGGGTGTAGCTGTCTTTGCCGCCTGATAAACAGACCATGATACGATCGCCATCTTCGATCATATTAAAATCCATAACGGCTTGGCCGGTTAATCGACGTAAGCGTTTTTGTAACTTATTAAAGTTATATTGCGCTTTAGCTTCTGCTGAGTGAGACACTACGCCCCCTTATAAATACATGGGTAAAATAAAGGGGCGTATTATATTTGAAGCGCGGGTAAACAACAATTATTTGTTTCCCGCAACGATGAGAATTATTTTGCTAAAGGGCTCACGTAGCCATCTGGTTTTAGAGCCAATACGTCGCAATCTAGGCTATCAATTACATGCTCAGCTGTATTACCAACCAATGCAGCACTTAAACCGGTGCGGCCTACAGTGCCAATGACCACAAGCTCGCTGTTAAGTTTTGCAGCAACATCAGGAATCACATCTTCAGGAAGACCTTCTTCAATGTGGCATTGTGCTTCATCAATTTGAAAACTTTTTGCTAGTTCTAAGGTTGATTCAAAATGATGCTTTTTAACCGATTCGTTGTATACACCCGGGTTAAACTCAGGAATTTCGATAGCAATATTTACCGGTGTAGCAGGGTAGGCATTCACTAAATTAAGCTGCGCATTAGCAAGGTCACAAATAAAGCGTGCATCATTGATAATACGTTTGTTCAGCGCAAGGTGTTGCTCATTTTCACTGACTGCATTAACTGCTGCGAGTATGTTGCCATGTGCAGGCCACTCTTTTTCTTTAACTAATAACACCGGTGCAGGGCACTTACGAATGAGGTGCCAATCTGTCGGTGTAAAAATCACTGATTTAAGGGTGTCATGCTGATGTGTGCCTTTAACCACAAGATCATAACCGTCATTGATCACCGTATTAATAATGGCTTCGTAAGGGCGATTGTGCCAAACAACACAACTATCAATTGATAATTCAGGGTAAAGGGCGATTTGTTCATTTAACCAGACTTGACGGTCTTTGATGACAGCTTCGCGCATGGCTTCACGCTCATCAGATGAAAGCATTGTGGTCATTTCGTAGGAGAAGTCATAAATACTAAGAAAAGCAGTGATGGTTGCGCCTGACTTTTTGGCTAGGTCAATTGAGCGGCTTAAACTATGCTGCTGTTCCTTGGTGGGATCTATTACTGCTAAAATTCGTTTTATTGCGTCCATATGCTGCTCCTTAACTGTTCTGCAAAAAGGTATACCTTTGAGTGTAACCTAAATTCTGAGCAGTTAAAGGGGCAAGCAATAGAAAGTTGCGCTATATCAAACTCTATTTACATTTAATCGCGGCTGTTGAAGCAAGCGCCTGTTGATCTAAAATGGTAATAAATTTACCTTCAACTTTGATAGTGTCGGCTTTTTGAAAGCGGCTTAGTAGGCGGCTAATTGTCTCGACGGTTAAACCAAGATAATTACCTATTTCGCCACGAGTCATTGTAAGACGGAACTCTTTACGCGAGAAACCACGCTCACCAAATCGTTCTGCAAGGTTGTAAATAAAGCTGGCTAAACGCTCTTCTGCTGATTTCTTATTAAGCAGTAACAACATTTCTTGGTCGTAATTAATTTCGTTACTCATCAAGCGCATAATTTGTTGGCGTAACTTTGGTAGTTTACCTGCCAATTCATCTAATGTATCGAATGGAATTTCGCATACCATTGATGTTTCAAGCGCTTGCGAAAAACTTTGATGAGACATTTTATTGATAGCATCAAAGCCAACGAGATCACCGGCTAAATGAAAGCCTGTGATTTGCTCATCACCTTGCTCCGAAAGCGTATAAGACTTAAATGAACCTGAGCGAACTGCATAAATTGCATTTAGCTTTTCACCCGACTCAAATAAAAAGTCGCCTTTGTGAAGAGGCTTTTTACGCTCGATAATCTCATCAAGACGATCCATTTCTTGGCCGTTAAGCGAAAATGGTAAACACAGCTGACTAATACTGCAATTATTACAGCTAATAGTGCATAAGCCTTTTGACTTGTTTTGTGAAAAGTCCATACATCAAATCCATTCTAATAAGTTAACAACTCGTAAGGTTAATGAACGAGCCTGTCAGTTGCTATAATTAATAAGTATACACCGTACCATATTATTACGCTTCCTAGAATAACCCTAGTCCAAACATGGTTTAAAAAAACGTTTATTTTTTGACTCGCGAGGCCAATACTGACCATCGCTGGAAATGTGCCTAGGGCAAAAAATAGCATAACCCCTGCACCATGAAGCGCAGAAGGGCTCGTCAGGGCCCATGTCAGTGCAGAGTAGACTAATCCACACGGCAGCCAACCCCAAAGCGCACCATAAAGCAGGGCTTTAGGGGTTGTATTAACCGGCAATAAATAGCGATTTAATTTTGCTAAATGCTGCCACACGAGCGTTTTCCCAAGTTTTTCTAACCACTGTAATGTGGCAGCCAAACGCATAATATAGATGCCCACAAGTAGCATAAAAATGCCACTCAAAAATGATAAAGCGAGGGCGATACTGGTGTTCTGTGCTGCAAAGCGACTGCTGATACCCGCGACTAAAGCACCCGCTAACATATAACTCAGCGCGCGCCCTACATTGTAGGCAACAGAAAAGCTCACAGCACGATTTTTGTCGGCGGCAAGCTGTAAGCTACTTGCAATGCCACCACACATCGCTAAGCAATGGCCACTGCCAAGTAACCCCATAACAAATGCACTAATGAAAAGGGGATCAATCATTACTTTTGTTGTGCTGCTCTTTGTCATCTTCAAACAGGATACTGTGGCCCTGTTTATTTAAATCTGAGAATTGTTCACTTTTTACAGCCCAAAAAAATACACCAATAGCGATTATTACAAACAAAATCGCAATCGGGATTAACATGTAAATGATACTCATAGTTTTAATAACCTTAATGAGTTGGTAATAACCAAAATGGAGCTTGCAGACATGCCAATAACAGCCATCCAAGGCGCAACGAGCCCCAATGCTGCTAAAGGTAAAATCGAACCATTGTAAATAAGTGATAACGCCAAGTTTTGTTTCACAATTCTGCGCGTTTTTTTCGAGACGCTAAGCAGATGCTCAATGGCGCTTAAATCACTATTGAGTAATACCACATCGGCACTGTTTTTGGAAATATCTGCCCCAGTTTCCATCGCAATTGATAAGTGTGCACTTGCAAAAACTGGGCTGTCATTAACGCCGTCTCCAACCATAGCAACCACAGCGCCTTTACTTGCAAGGGCATCAACATGCGTTTGCTTATCTTGTGGGCTGCAGCCAGCGTGAACAGTGTCGAGATTTAGTTGTTTAGCCAATCGCTCCCCACTGTTTGAGGCATCCCCAGTTAACATATGGCACTTTATGTGTTGCGCATGAAGGTTTTTAATGAGTTTATCGGCATTATTACGCAAACTATCCGATAGGTAGAAGCGTGCAACAATCTGTTTGTTTACATATAAAGTGGCTTGGGCGTCTGCCTTATCGGTTTCAAACCAGCCACTTTTACCAATCGCAAAGTGCTCATTATTAAGGTTAGCAGTGATACCTTTGCCTGGTTCAATAGTGACATTTTCGAATGGATTGACGCTATTGTTAAACCCTGCAAAGGCATTGGCAATCGGGTGCTCGGAAAAGCTCTCTAGCTGAGCAGCAAGAGTTAATGCTTCAGCTTCTGAGTACGTATTATCTATTAACTCAATGCGCTCAATTGTAAAACGACCTTGTGTGAGTGTGCCTGTTTTATCAAAGGCGATATCACTTAGTTGAGGGAGTGTCTCTAAGACGTGGGCTTGTTTTATTAATATACCGCGTTTAGTTAAGCTTGCCACGGCGCAAGTGAGTGCCGTAGGAATCGCTAAGCTGAGCGCACACGGGCAGGTTGCAACCAATACAGAAATGGTGATCCAAAATGCATGTTCAGGATCAACTTGATACCAGCCAATAGCGGTGATTGAGGCAAAAAGCAATAAGCATGCGACAAACCATTGTGCCACTTTATCCGTTATCTCAACAAGTCGTGGACGCTTAGTTAGGGCTGTATGTTGCAATTTTATAATTTGATTAATAAGGGTGTTTTGGCCAATTTTATTAATCTCAATGCTGATCACGCCATCGTGGTTAATGGTGCCAGCAAATACTTGATGATTAACAAATTTATTAACGGGTTGATGCTCGCCTGTCATCATCGCTTCATCGACCGTTGTTTTACCTTTAATAACTATCCCGTCAGCGGGGATTGTTTCACCAGCTTTTATAAGTACCACGTCGCCCAGTTTGAGTTTTTTAGCGGCAATGATTGATTCTTGATGGGTGTTATCAATAATGCGTGCGGTGAGCGGGAGTAGTTTTTGTAGGTTTGCTGTGAATTCGCTGGCTTTTAATCGTGCTCTGAACTCTAAATACTTACCCAACAATAATAGAAAGGTAAACATACAGATTGATTCAAAATACACTTCGCCAACCGACATAATGGTTGCATAACAACTTGCGCCATACGCGCCAAAAATAGCCAAAGAGACGGGTAAGTCCATATTCAGCTGTTTTGCTCTTAATCCATTAATTGCATTCGTTAAGAAGGGTAATGCACTGTAAAGAATAACCGGCGAAGCAAGTACGAGGCTTATCCAGCGAAAGTATTGTTCAAAATTTTCTTCCATGCCAGAAAACATGCCAAAGTACATTGCAAAAGCAAACATCATTACCTGCATAGTCATCAGGCCGGCGACACCTAAGCGGCGAATATAGGCCTTTGCAGCTTGTTGCTTTTGGCTGGCTTCTAAGTCGGCTTGAAAGGGGTAGGCTTTGTAACCTATTTCATGTAATGCAGTAATTATTTTACTCAGTGGGGTGACTGATTTATCCCACTGGATCATGGCACGATTTGTTGAGGTATTTACATCTACGCGTCTGATGGCTGACAAATTAAGTAACTGCTTTTCAATAAGCCAAGCACAGGCGGCACAGGTAATCCCTTCAACGGTCAGTAAAACCTCAGATAACTCATGGGAGGTGGCAATAAACTCATCTTGAATATCTTCGTTATCGTAACTTTTTATAAGCTCTAATTGCTCTGGAACTAGTTGTTCAACTTTCCCAGAGCGAACAGTTCTAAACTTATAGTAATCGGTCATGCCTTGGGCAACGATATTCTCGGCCACTGTTTGGCAGCCAATACAACACATAGGCTGTGCCTTCCCATCTATTACGACAGTTGCATTAAAGCCTTTTGGCACACTTTCAAGACAATGAAAGCAATTATCAGACATGAGCGTTAACTACTTATATTCAGGGCTAATCGAAATTGTTTTAGCTGTTGGAAGAATAATATCTTCTTTTAGTTTCCAACTGTTATCGACAGGTTCAATAAATACGGTATACGCACCATCAACATGAGCATCGAGCAGGGCTGTAAAGTCACCATGAGCATTTTTCATCAAGCTTACATCAAAGTCGTTAGCTTTAATGGTGCGATGATAAAATGACATTTTTAAAGAATGAACATTACTGGCATCACCTTTAGTGAAAACAAACGTGACTTTGTCATCAGTAACGTTTAAATCACCATGTAAATAAAGCGCTTTGGCTTTATTAAATTTACTAAGCTCTAAATTGATTGCTTTTCCTTTTTTATAATAATCATCAACAACCATGTCAGGTCCGTTGCCTATTGCCATATAGATAAGACCCGCACAACCGATGATAGCGGCAAGTGGGAAAGAGATTAAAAACCATGGCCAGAAATTTTTATACCAAGGAGTGGGATTCATAGTACTTACTACCTCAAAAAACGTTGTACGCATTTTATCGGATCTAAAAGCAAAAGACTAAAAAAAAGCCTCCAGATGGAGGCTTTTTTGATCTTAATTAATCTATTGAATTAAAAGATTAATTGTATATACATTTTATTAACCGCGCGGTTATTTTTCTTGTGACAGACTGTAAACGTACGCTGTTAAAAGGTGTACTTTGTCTTCACCAAGAATGTCTTTCCATGCTGGCATCACACCTGCACGACCATTTCTCAGTGTTTCTTCAACAGCACGTTTAGAGCCACCATATAACCAGATATTGTCGGTTAGGTTAGGCGCACCAAACGGTAAGTTGTGAGCAACCGACCCTTTGCCGTCAGCACCGTGACATGCAGCACACATTGCAAATTTAGCTGCACCAGCTTCAGCGTCTTTTTGGTTAACTGTACGACCCGAAAGGCTAAGTACGTGAGCAGTCATTTCTTTAATGCCTTGCTCGCCAAGTGCATCACCCCAAGGTGGCATTGCTGCAACACGGCCGTAAAGAAGCGTTTCTTTAATTTTGTCTGGTGAACCACCGTATAACCAATCGTTATCCGTTAGGTTAGGGAAGCCTTGACCACCACGCGCATCTGAACCATGGCATTGAGCACAGTTTTGAGAGAATAAACGTTGACCAATCTCAAGCGCTTTTTCATCTTTTACAAGTGATTCAATGTCTTGTTTCGCGAACGACTCAAAGATTGGGCCAAAACGCTCATCTGCTGCAATAAACTCTTGGTCTAACTGAACATTCTCACCATTGGCTAACGCTTCTTCAGTGGCCTTTTTAGACTCTTCTAAAGACGTAATACCTTGGTTTGAACTTGTCCATTTACCTAAACCTTCCCAGTTACCTAAACCCGGGTAAGCCGCTAAGTAATAAACTGACCAAACGAATGTTGCAAAGAACATGTAAGTCCACCATTTTGGTAGTGGGTTATTCAGCTCTTCAATGCCATCAAATTCGTGACCACAACTTTCGCCTTCTTTAACACCTGTGTAGTTTTTTAAGTTCCACAGAAGTAGGCCGAAGATGATAGCAAGACACGCAAGGGTTAATACAATAACCCATATACTCCAAAAGCTAGTCATTTCTCAGACTCCTTTTCCTCGTTAGAGATTGTGTTGTTGTGTTTTTTTTCATCTTCAAATATGGCATTAGCTGCGTCATCAAAACGACGTTTGCTACGCTTGCTATATGCCCATACAACAATCACAATAAACAGTACTAAAATTACCAGAGTTAAAATGCCTCTGTATGTTCCGTAATCCATAATAATTACTTCAAGTGTGTGCCAAGCTGTTGTAAGTAAGCAATTAGAGCTTGCATCTCAGTTGCGCCTTCACCATTGTTCATGGCTTCAATTTTCGCAATGTCAGCTTGTAACTCTTCATCGCTTCCATAACCTTTACCGTCGTAACGGGTGCTTGCTTTATCAATTCCGAAGCTATCACGGAATATTTGAAGCTTTTTAAGAGTATGGGTCGTATCGACTCTGTTTTCGTCTAACCAAGGAAACGCTGGCATATTTGATTCTGGAACCACAGCACGTGGGTCCATTAAATGCGCATGATGCCAATCGTCTGAGTAACGCTCACCAACACGTGCTAGGTCTGGACCAGTACGTTTAGAACCCCATTGGAATGGGTGATCCCATACTGATTCACCAGCAACAGAGTAGTGACCATAACGCTCAACCTCGTCACGGAAAGGGCGAATCATTTGTGAGTGACAGTTGTAACAACCTTCACGTACATAAATATCACGACCTTCCATTTCTAAAGCTGTAAGAGGGCGTAGGCCATCAACAGGCTTAGTCGTATCATCTTGGAACATCAACGGTGTAATTTCTACAAGTGCACCGAAGCTGATCGCAAAGACAGTCAAGATAGCCATAAGGCCAACATTTTTTTCGACTATTTCATGTTTGTTTTGTGAATTATTATTGCTCATCATCCTACTCCGTTATGCTAATTGTGCGTCAGCGTCTAATTGAAGCGAATCTTTCTTCGCAGCAATTGTACGGTAAACGTTGTAAGCCATAATTAGCATGCCCGTTACGATGAATACACCGCCAAGGAAACGCATGATGTAGAACGGATACGATGCTTCTAGTGATTGTACAAAGCTGTACATTAACGTACCGTCTGAGTTTACTGCACGCCACATAAGACCTTGCATTACACCTGAAATCCACATTGCTACGATATATAGAACAACCCCTACAGTGTGTAACCAGAAGTGTGTATTAACCAGTTTAACACTGTACATACGACCCTGAGAGAATAGTGCAGGGATTAAGTGATAAATTGCACCGATTGAAATCATCGCAACCCAACCTAGCGCACCTGAGTGAACGTGACCTACTGTCCAGTCTGTGTAATGTGAAAGTGCATTAACAGACTTAATAGCCATCATTGGACCTTCAAACGTAGACATACCGTAGAAAGACAGTGAAACAACTAAGAAGCGAAGTACTGGGTCAGTACGAAGTTTGTGCCATGCACCTGATAACGTCATGATACCGTTAATCATACCACCCCATGATGGGACGAATAAGATAACTGACATAACCATACCTAAGCTTTGCGTCCAGTCTGGAAGCGCAGTGTAGTGAAGGTGGTGAGGACCTGCCCAGATGTATAAAGAAACAAGCGCCCAGAAGTGAACAACCGATAGACGGTAAGAATATACAGGGCGACCTGCTTGTTTTGGTACGAAGTAGTACATCATACCTAAGAAACCAGCAGTTAATAAGAAGCCAACAGCATTATGACCGTACCACCACTGAACCATCGCATCTACTGCACCCGCATAAATAGAGTATGATTTAGTTAGTGACACTGGAATTGCCATGCTGTTTACAATGTGTAATACGGCAACAGTAATAATGAAACCAGCATAGAACCAGTTTGCAACATAAATGTGCGATACTTTACGTTTGATTAGCGTACCAAAGAATACAACGGCGTAGGTTACCCAAACTACCGCGATAAGAATATCAATTGGCCATTCAAGTTCTGCGTATTCTTTTGAGCTCGTGATACCTAACGGTAAGGTAATCGCGGCAAGTACGATAACAAGTTGCCAACCCCAAAAGGTAAAGGCCGCTAGTTTATCTGAGAAAAGACGCGTTTGACACGTACGTTGTACGACGTAATAAGACGTCGCAAAAAGTGCACTTGTACCAAATGCGAAAATTACTGCGTTCGTATGTAACGGACGTAGTCGAGAGTAAGTTAACCATGGTGTATCAAAGTTAAGTGCTGGCCAAGCTAATTGGGCAGCAATCAGAACCCCAACACTCATGCCAACGATGCCCCAAATCACTGTCATAATAGCGAATTGGCGTACAACTTTATAATTGTACTCAGTTTGTGATGCTACTGTTTGGCTCATTTTCTGGCTTCCGCTGCAATTAATGCGTTTTAGAAATGAATTACCCACTTAGTAATAAGTGGGGCCTACTATTACTTCACAAGCGTGTTACCCAAAGCTAGCTGTAGATGATAGCTTCAGAAAACAAACTCGAGAAACCCTTATTTTGCGATGGAAATGATAAAATTTTTGACCTTAAAAAGATAGGTCAATTGCATAAAATTATGACATCAATCAAATTTTCCCGCTTTGTTGGTTATTTTTTGTCAGTCATTGTATTTTTATTAACTTATTCTACTTAGCCTAGTTGTTTTTCATAGACGAGCGGACTAGTATCCGCTTTTATTTTATACAGGTAAGTTGAGTGCGAACTACAATAACCAGCTACATTTTGTTTTTGAGTGTTTTCATAGTTGCTTGTGACAGGCAAAGTATAGATGAGCCACAGACAAGTGCAACGTGCGAAAAAAATACACATTGTCAGTTTGCGAACGGTGTGGAAATTTGGTTGCCCAATTCAGTCATTAGCCCAGAAACTCCCTTTTCAATTAACCTTAAATTACCTCCAAATGCGTATAACGTTTCGGCAAAACTAGAAGGGGTTACGATGTATATGGGGTATATCCCTTTACAGTTTACCCAAAAAGGCAGTTATTGGTCGGCCCAGACGATGGTCGGAGTGTGCTCCGAACCTGTGATGACTTGGAAAATGACAGTCGTTTTTACCGATGCGCAAAACCGTCAACAGAGTGTTTTTTATTACTTTGACTCACGCCATGCTGTGTAAATAAGGTTGAGCATTAACAGCCTCCTCATTGCCTTATAATAGGTAATAGCTTTTTACGTTTGCCACTTTTCTTGAATAACACGCTCTCACTGCTTTTTTGCATGGAAATTTAATCCGTGTGAACAAAATACAAAAACCATCCTCTAATACCTTGTTTAAAAGCTAACTTTGCCAATTTAGTTATTTTTTGTGAATAACTATGGTTAGCAGACATATTGACCTATTACGGTTTTTATAACGTTGTGTGATCAACTTGTAAAATTTTCATTTAAAGACAAATATCCATCATGGTTACACTTGATTACAAAGTGTGTGTAATTGATTTCAATCGTGTTTTTTTTGTTTTAAACATTTTGTACCTGTTTGTTTTGTATTGGTTTTTTATTGTTAACATTGATACATAGTGAAATCTTATTACCTTAAATGGGTACGTAATTTTTGGGGTGTTTTTTATTTAATCTACCATTCAGTTTTCGTTCAGTTAACTGCGCCTAAGTTGCCCTCCGCTGACTCGTGATTCTAATAATAACGAGCGCTACCTAACTAAAGGTAAATTTCCAACAAGTAGGGTTTCACATGAAAAAATCAATTCTTGGTTTAGCTGTTGTTTCAGCAATCCCAATGTTCTCAAGCATGCAAGTTTTAGCTGCTGATGATGCAGCAGAATCTATCGAAAAGATTCAAGTTACGGGTTCTCGCATTAAGCGTTCAGATATGGAAAACGCAAGCCCAGTAACATTGATTGGCGCAGACGATATTAAAGCGATGGGTGCAACTAGCATCGATAGCGTATTACAAAAAATGACTGCCACTGGCGGTGCGATGACTAACCCAGGTATCAACAATGGTTCTGGTGGTAATGCACGTATCGATTTACGTGGTCTAGGTAGCAGCCGTACATTGGTTCTTGTTAACGGTCGCCGTATGATTGCATCGGGTACTGGTGCTGCTTCAACTGTCGACTTAAACACAATCCCTGTATCAATGATCAAATCAGTTGAAGTGCTTAAAGATGGTGCTTCTGCTGTTTATGGTACAGATGCGGTAGCAGGTGTTGTTAACATCATTCTAAAAGACGATTTTGAAGGTCTTGACATGAATGTTAACTCAGCTATCACTGGTGAAGGTGATGCAACTGAGAATTCATTTGACTTCACAGTTGGTTCATCATTCGACAAGGGTAATATTGTAATCGGGATGCAATATACAGACCGTGGTAAAGCGAAGCAATCAGACCGAGATTTTTCTTCTTGTCCAATCGCTGAAGGTGCTAATGGTTTAAATTGTAATGGTGGCTCACAATACAGTGAAGGCGGTCACATTTGGCAAGGTGGGGTCATCGGTGATGTAAACGATAAAGGTGAAACAGTCGATGCTGATGGTAAAAAAATTACTTCTAGCTTAGCGCCTAGCGATTATGGTTTAAGTGGTAAAGATGGCTTACACCCTTACAGTGATTCTGATCTTTATAACTTTGCACCTGACAGCTATTTGTATACGCCAATGGAGCGTTTAAACCTGACTGGTTTAGCACGATATGAACTATCTGATGACACAACATTGTTTTCAGAATTCACTTATACTAAACGTTGGTCAGAACAGCAAATGGCTGCTCAACCAGTATGGTTTGATTTCAAATATACTGAAAATATGGGTGACTCATTACTTGGTCAAACATATGTTGGTAAAGTAGATCGTGATGGTGACGGTATTGCAGATCGTGATGCTGATGGCAACTACATCACTGATACTCTGAACTACGCTTATGGCGATGATATTTCTTATGGTCGTCGCATGACTGATACAGGTGCACGTTACTTTGAGCAATCTGTAGACACTGTTCGTGCAGTAATTGGTGCCGAAGGTTTCATTGGTGATTATGCTTGGGATGTGTCTGCTAACTTTGGTCGTAATGACTCAGTTGACAAGCTAAGCAACCTTCACAACATGGGTGCTATTCAAGACCAAATCACTGAGGGGACTTTTAACCCATTAGATCAAGCTGCATGGGTATCTGAAGATTTCCGTAAAAATGTTTACACTGAAGTTAACAACGGTGGTAGCCAATTATTTATGCTATCAGCATCGATCTCAGGTGAAATGTTTGAATTACCAGCTGGTTTTGCTGCATTCGCTGCAGGTGTTGAACGCCGTCAAGAAAAAGCATGGTACACACCTGACTCACTTACAGCACAAGGTCTGGCTAATGATCCTCCAGTAGAGCCAACTTCAGGTGGTTTTGATGTTAATGAAGCGTATGTTGAATTTGCATTGCCACTTCTTTCTGAATTGCCATTTGCTCAATATGTTGAATTAAGTGCTGCAATTCGTGCGTTTGATTACAGCACATTTGGTTCAGATGAAACATGGAAACTAGGTTTAACCTGGAAAGCAAACGATGAATTAATGCTACGTAGCGTTGTGTCAACTGCGTTCCGTGCACCAACTGTTTCTGAGTTATATTCTGGTAATTCACCATCTTTCGAACGTATATCATACCCAGGTGCTCAAGACCAAGCTGAAGTAACTGTAGGTGGTAACTCTCTTCTTACTCCTGAAGAAGCAGATACGTTTACTGCAGGTATCGTTTACGAGCCTGAGTGGTTTGAAGGCTTCAGCATGACGCTTGATTACTACAAAATCGATATTGAAAATGCAATTGCGTCAGTTAATGAGCAGTATATTGTTGATCAATGTTTAGCTACTTCTGCAAATAGCGACACAGTATTATGTCAATCAGCAAACATCGGTATTGATAGTACTGGCCGTATTAGTTTTAACAATCAACTTCAAAATGTTGGTTCTGAAAAGACTTCAGGTGTTGACCTTAACTTAGCATACAGCTTTGAAGCTGCAGGCCTTAACTGGAAAGCAGGTTTAGACACAACATATTTAGATGAGTATGTTGTGACTGTATTAAATGACACCGTTGACTACGCTGGACTAATTACATCAAACATTGGTGGATATGCAGATATCAAATCTAACTTCACGCTAAATGTAGCGGGTGATAATTGGGATGCTCAATACCAAGCACGTTACATTGCAGGAATGGATAGCTATGCATGTGTTGGTAAAGATTCATGCTTAGCACCTACAACACCATCAGTTGTTTATCATGACATCAGTGGTTCATACTTACTATCTGATACAGTGACTTTATCTGCAGGTGTTAATAACTTGTTCGATAAAGAGCCACCTTACTACACAGGTAACAATGACTCAAACACTGACCCGTACACATACGATGTACTAGGTCGTCGTTTCCACGCTGGTGTGAACGTTAAGTTCTAATCTAGTTTGAAATGATTATTAAGGCCCGGTTTTTACTGGGCCTTTTTTATTGTCTGAAAAGCTATCTCGGCGTAAACTTACAGTGTAAAAGTAAACAACGAGGTGATATTGCTTAAACAAGACGAAAACCTATCTTTTATTATCGAACCTGAGCTAAGTCCCCGCGCAGAGCAGCGTCTCGATCTGTATTTTTCTATTCCAAATGAAATGAGTGTCAACCCGCAAACACTCAGTGAAGAAGCGTACTTCAACAACCACTTTAAGTCGCACCTAGCTTACAATGCGAACAATATTCACTTGCCACTGGTGCGAAGTCGGTTTGTGAGTAAAAACAAAGGTGAGCAACAAGATTATAGGCAAAACCTAAATTTATATTGTTATCAGGTTCGTCTAGCACTCAATGCCGATATTAAAGACACCCTAAAACATAACGAAGCTGACGAGTTTTACCCTGCGGCGATGGAGTTGTGTGAGCAAACTGAAGGGTTACTAAAAAAACTACGTCGTTATACCCCAGATGATGAAAAGTTGCTGCCATTTTATAAAAATGCCGATAACTATTTAAGCTGGCATGTTGAACAATCATTTTTAAAGTTATTAGACGAAGGGCCGCGCAGTAGCGATTTTGCAAAAGAGCGTGGTGAGTTGCTCGATTTCTGTAAAGCAGAAAACAGCTACCGAGAAGAACAAGAGTATAATTCGCAATCAACCCTTGAAGATGCAAACCGCATTACAAATAAAATGCGTTTATTACAACGCTTAATTGAGCATGGCGTTATCTTAAATCGCACCACACGCCATCTTAATAGTTATCTAAAGCGAATGGTTAAAGGCACTGTCACTGCCGTTATAATGGCTTTTGTTATGCTGGTTGTACTTAATGCACGCTCAACCTTTACTGAAGTAACAGCAACATTAATTTTGATTTTAGGAGTGATCTACGGGCTGCGTGAAATATTTAAAGAAGATATAACCCGTGTTATTTGGCGTGCCATTGTGAGAGGCCGGCCGAAATGGCGTTTTCAGTTTAAGAACAGTATTACAAAAGACAGGATCGCCAGTCAGTACATTTGGCTCGAATACACCTCGTTCAAGCGGATCCCAAAAAAAGTGCGTCAGATATTTTCTAAGCGTCGCCATCAAAATAAACAAGCAGCACAATGGTTACACTTTGCCAGTGAAACACACGTCAATGCAAAAGAGTTTTTGCCCGGGTATGATACGTTGCAACAAACTGTTAGCTTTAGCTTAGCGCCGTTTGCGCGTTACTTAAAACGTGGTGAGGGGAAACTCTATCATCTCGACAGTAATAAAATATCAAAGCAGGCAGTTGAGAGGCGTTACCAATTAAATTTGGTGTTAGTTTTTTCAGAAAATGAGCACGAAACTAGGTATGAACGCTACAAAATTACGTTAAATCGCAGCAAAATTATTAATATAGAGCTGATCCACAGTCAATTAGATAAGAGTGAGTAGGGTGGCTATATGCCACCCTTACAGGATTATTTAGCGTCTAAACCTGTTTTACTATAAAGCGATACTTTATCTGAAACTAAAGTGATTTCGATATTTTTATCATTATCACCCCAGATACAGTTCGTATGCAGTGTTTTCTCTTCGCACTTATCAGCCGAGCCTAAGATAGCTTCAACTTCTGCTTTATCCATACCGATTTTTATTTTTTCATAGTTCTCAAGGTTTACTTTAGAGCAGCCAGCTAATGTTAACACTGCAGCGGCAGCAGCAATTGCCATATATTTTTTCATAATAGATTCCATTAATGGTTGTAGCGTCTTATTTGCACGATCATGCCCATACGAGGATGATCGAAATAATGTATTTCGTTGCTGATCACACGCTTAAATTGTGAAAAGCGGGCTTTTTCATAATCACCGGTTTCTAAACGCTGACTAATATCAAAATCAGCATTTATAAAAAGGTAATGACGAACGTAAATTTTCATTAAACCATCTAATTCCCAATCAGGCGTTTGTTGCAAACTCTCCGGAATATATTGCTCTGATGGAGTTACTAGGCTAATAAAGTCATTGTTATCTGGTTCAATAGCAGGTGAACTTGCTGCTAAATGTTTGCCTGCAAATAACCGAATACTTTGAGCGCGTGATTCACTCATTTCAGGAAAACGCCAACCGGTGTGTAATAACGGTGTTAAACCTTTTCTATCAAGCTGGTTTTTCTGTTCAGTAAATTGCAGTTGCTCAGGCGCCATTAAATAAATTTCGTCGGTGTCTTCACGTGGTTCGACAGGGGGAGAGACTGGTAATTCGTTGTAGCTTGCTAAAAAATCAACGCTGTCGTCACAGACATTCGAATGTGGGTTTGAATTAATCAATTCATCAGTAAATGACTGTGAACGAAAACGACTATCACCGTTAATACAAGCTTGTTTAGCGTGCGCTTTGTAGACAGGTGATAATAAGTCTTTCGAACGTTTTGCATTGATTTCATCATGTTTTAACGAGAAATCTTCTTGTAAGTAGGGCGCTGGACGTTGTTTATAAATAAGCACTTCTATTTCGAACCAGCGTGCTGCAAACGATGAGCTTGTAAATAAGCAACAAAGTAAAATAAAACTATTTCTAAACAACATTAATGGCTAACCTTTTTTTCGAAATCTGCAATCATTGCAGTGACCATTTTCAAGCGTTCACGAGGGTTCGCCTCGCTGATCGCAAAACGCAATTTATTTGCGCCGTCCATTTTATATATATGCGGAGCACTTTGTATCAAACCTATAATGAAGCTAGGGTTAACCTTTGTATGCTGGCTAAACTCAAAATAGCCGCCTTTCGGGTTTGCTTCAATCTTTTTGATGCCAATATTGCTGGCTTGCAATTTCAGTTGTTGCAAACTAAATAAGTTTTTAGTGGCATCTGGGAGTAAACCAAATCGGTCTATTAACTCGACCTGTAGCTCGTCCATGTCATTGAGATTAGCACAGCTTGCGATGCGTTTATAGATTCCTAAGCGTGCATTTACATCATGAATATAATCATCCGGTAATAAGGCTGGCAGTTTTAAATCAACCTCAGTCTGTTGACCTAGCAGGTTCTCCAGTGTTGGCTCTTTGCCTTCTTTTAGTGCGTTAACGGCCTGTTCAAGCATTTCCATATAAAGGCTAAAACCGATGCTCTGCATTTGCCCTGATTGATCATCACCGAGTAGCTCACCCGCGCCACGAATTTCTAAATCATGTGTCGCTAACGCAAAGCCTGCGCCTAAATCTTCTAAAGACTCGATGGCCTCAAGGCGTTTTACTGCATCTTTGGTTAATGACTTTGGATTGCCTGTTAATAAATACGCGTACGCTTGGTGGTGACTTCGACCAACGCGGCCGCGAAGCTGATGCAGCTGAGCTAGGCCAAGCTTGTCGGCTCTATCCATTATGATGGTATTCGCAGTCGGAACATCAATGCCGGTTTCAATGATTGTTGTACACACAATCACATTGTATTTTTGGTGATAAAAATCACTCATGATTTGCTCAAGCTCGCGTTCACGCATTTGGCCGTGTGCAGTGGTAACGCTTGCTTCTGGTACCCACTCAGTAATTTCTTCAGCAACACGGTCGATAGTTTCAACATTATTGTGTAAGAAATAAACTTGGCCGCCGCGCTTAATTTCACGCAGAATAGCTTCGCGAATGAGCTCAGCATCACGTTGTCTTACAAAGGTTTTAACGGCCAATCGTTTAGCCGGTGGTGTGGCGATAATCGATAAGTCGCGCATGCCGCTCATTGCCATATTCAGTGTACGCGGAATCGGGGTGGCGGTGAGGGTTAAAATGTCGACATCGGCGCGCAGTGCTTTTATTTTTTCTTTTTGACGAACACCAAAGCGATGTTCTTCATCAACGATTAATAAGCCTAAGTCTTTAAATTTAATGTCTTGCTGAATTAATTTGTGTGTACCTATGACAATATCTAGCTTGCCTTCGGCCATTTTATCCAGTGTTTCTTTTTGCTCTTTTGTCGAATTAAAACGCGATAAAACACCGACTTCTATTGGCAAATCAGCGAAGCGATCTTTAAAGTTTTCAAAATGTTGCTGTGCAAGTAACGTAGTCGGGACAAGCACGGCGACTTGCTTGTTATCATTTACGGCAACAAAGGCAGCGCGCATGGCGACTTCTGTTTTACCAAAACCCACATCACCACACACTAATCGGTCCATAGCCTGTTTACTTTGCATATCGCCCAGTACAGCTTCGATGGCGTTGCGTTGGTCGTCTGTTTCTTCAAATGGAAAGCTGTCGCTAAATTGGCGATAAGCACTGCCGTCAAGCTTAAACATATTGCCAGGTTTAGCTTGGCGTTTTGCGTAAATATCTAACAGCTCAGCAGCGACATCGCGTACTTTTTCTGCGGCGCGTTTTTTCGCTTTTTCCCATGCATCTGAACCCAGTTTATGAAGTGGGGCACTTGCTTCTTCTCCACCTGAATAACGGCTCAACATATGAAGTGCAGAAACGGGCACATAGAGTTTGGCTTCGTTTGCGTAGGTGATCGTAACAAACTCGGTAATCACCCCTGCAGCATCAATGGTTTCAAGACCTTGATAACGACCCACACCGTGATCAAGGTGCACAATTGGTTGACCTTGACGCAGTTCTGCCAGATTGCGAATTAATGCATCTTGGCTTGCTTCGTATTTATGTTTTCGGCGTCTGCGCTGAGACACCTTAATACCTAATAACTCTTGCTCTGTAATGATGGTTAAACGGGGTTTACCATCCAGCACTACACTTTGTTCAAGGGGCGAGACAATTAAACCCACATCGCTGGAGCTTTGGGTAAAGTCGGTGAATGAATTAAATTCTTTAAACTTTAAACCACTTGGTCTTAACAGTGTCAGCAGCGATTCACGTCGTCCGTCAGACTCTACAGACAGTAGCACACGGCCTTTTTGTTTTTTTTCACTGGCAACATAGTCAATTAGGCCTTGATACGGCTCATGCAATTTATGATCAATACGTACATTGGGTAAATCGTTGCTGGCTAAATTTGTGTGTCCTGCTTTCGTACCAAGCTTTGCCTGTGATAAACGTATTCGCGCGTAGTGTGCAAACTCACCAAACAGTTCATTGACACTTTGATAAAGTTTTATGGGCTCAAGAAGCGGTCTAAGAGGGTCTACACGGCGGTTTTCATAGCGTACATTTACATCATGCCAAAACTGCTCAGCGGCATGCTCAATATCACCAAAGTGCATGAAAGTGGTATTGTTGGGAAGGTAATCGAAAATTGTCGCTAGTTGATCGAAAAACAGCGGCATGTAATATTCAATCCCCGCAGGCCAAGTGCCTTTGGTTACCTGCATGTAGATAGAATCTTGCTCGGAGCTGGCACCAAATTGTTCACGATAATTAATTCTAAACCGTTCTATATCTGCATCGTTTGTCGGGAATTCGTGGGCCGGTAAGAGCTCTATTTTATCGACTTTTTCATCAGAACGTTGGCTTTCTACGTCAAACAAGCGGATGCTGTCTAGTTCATCATCAAAAAAGTCTAATCTGAATGGGTGAGGACTCCCCATCGGGTATAAGTCAACAATTGAGCCACGTATTGCATATTCACCATGCTCCATCACTTGTTGAACATGTAAGTAGCCTGCTTGCTCAAGGTTATCACGTAGGGTGTGAGTATCTAGCGTGTCACCCACCGTAAAATTAAGGGTTGAACCATAGATAAATGACGCGGGAGCAGTGCGTAGCATCAAGGTCGACACGGGCACAATTAACACGCTTTGTTGTTCTTTTTTTAAGGTGTTAAGAGTGGCAAGACGCGCAGAGATAATATCCTGATGCGGTGAAAAATGATCATAAGGTAACGTTTCCCAGTCAGGGAAGACCATGACTGGGTTTTCAGGTAATAAAAATTCGAGTTCAGTTTCAAGGCGAAGGGCGCTTGGTGTATCTGGGGTGACAATCACAACAAGTTCGTTATGTTGTTTCACACCTTCGGCTATTGCGATACTCAGCCCGCTGCCGGTTAGTTGTCCCCAGTGAATTTTATCTTTCTCAGATTTTACCCAAGGCAATGCTGCCCATTGCGCAAACGCCATTTACTACTCCTTTAAACTGTGTTTAGTCTCGATAAATTTTTGTTAGATCCTGATAGTGGTCGATACGACGATCACGTAGGTATGGCCAAATACGGCGAATGTTTTCGCTGCGTTGTTGGTCAAGTTCAACAACAAGTAACTGCTCGTCGCTGTTATTTGCGTGTGCAAGGATTTCACCTTGAGGGCCTGCGATAAACGAATTACCCCAAAACTGAATACCCTCGCTTTGCGCACTTGGATCACTTTCATGACCAACGCGGTTACAGCTAATAACGGGCACACCATTGGCAACAGCATGCGCACGCTGTGAAATAACCCAGGCGTCTTTTTGACGCGTTTGCTCGTCTTTATCATCACGAGGATCCCAGCCGATGGCTGTTGGGTAAATTAAGATTTCAGCTCCCGCCATCGCCATTAAGCGTGCGGCTTCAGGGAACCATTGATCCCAACATACTAGCACACCGAGTTTACCCACTGAGGTTTGAATTGGTTGAAACCCTAAATCCCCCGGTGTGAAGTAAAACTTCTCGTAAAACCCCGGATCATCCGGAATATGCATTTTACGGTATTTACCCGCAATGCTGCCGTCTGTTTCAAGTACAACGGCGGTGTTATGGTAAAGGCCTGTGGCACGCTTTTCGAATAATGATGACACGATCACCACATTTAACTCTTTTGCCAGCGCGCCCAGTGTGTCTGTACTTGGGCCTGGAATTGTTTCTGCTAAATCGAAAACATCAACGTCTTCTGTTTGGCAGAAATATAAACTGCGGTGTAGTTCTTGAAGAACAACCAGTTTAGCGCCTTGGCTTGCTGCATCACGAATGCCTGCAATTGATTTTGCCATGTTTTCTTGGGCGTTATCAGAATTAGATTGCTGAACAAGGGCAACCTTTAAATGCGTTGGTTTAGTCATTGTCTGCTCCTGCTAAAAAGCCGCGCGGTAATTGCATCGTAATGCAGTGTAAACTGCCAAACTGATGGATAATTGGTAAACAGTTAATACCCAGTACAGTGTGTTCTGGGTAGGCCATTGCAATTTGAGCTAATGCCAGTGAGTCATGTTCATCACCGTAAATTGGCACAAGCACTGTTTTATTGATGATTAAATAATTGGCATAAGTGGCGGGTAATCTGTCACCGTCATCGTTAAACACCGCTTTAGGCCAGGGAAGAGCGATAAGCCTGTAATCTTCACCTTGGTGTGTTTTAAACGTGTGTAACTGTTTTTCCATCGCGTCTAATGCAGCAAAATGCTCATCATTTTCGTCATCACACTTAACGTATACAAGCGTATTGTTTGGTGCAAAACGCACTAACGTATCAATGTGGCTGTCTGTGTCATCACCCGCTAAATAGCCGTGATCAACCCATAAAAACGATTCGGCACCTAATTGTTCTTTAAGGATTTGCTCGATGTCTGTTTTAGATAACGATGGATTACGATTCGGGTTTAGCAAACATTCACTGGTCGTCAACAGCACACCGTGCTCATTAATTTCAACGCCGCCACCTTCAAGCACTAAATCACTTTGCTGATAAGCCGTGTTTGGGTTTGCTAGTTGTTTGACGAGCACTTGATTAATATGGTTATCAAGCTGGCTTTCGAATTTATTACCCCAGCCATTAAAAATAAAATCCATGATTTTTAAATCAGCTGCGTTATCAAGGTTCGCACAGGTTAACGGTCCATGGTCGCGAGCCCATGTATCGTTGCACGGGGTAACGACAAAGTGAATACGGTGTGCATCAACACCCGCGTCGGCCAGTAGGGCACTTATGTGGTTTTTAAGTGCGTCGTTATGAGCAACAATCACCACATCTTGTTGTTGGCTAATTGCTTGACATAGGGCGACGTAAACGGGTTCTACAACCGTTAAAATTGCAGCCCAATCGGTATCTTGGTGCGGCCAAGTGAGCATTACAGCGTCTTGCTCAGCCCATTCAGGTAAAAGTCTAAATTTCATGAAGGTATTAAACAAACAAAGGTGGGGCTAGTTTAGCATTTTAGCCATAGATGTCAGCTTTTTGTGCGCGATAAAGCAGGATTTTTAACTGCTTTGCGACGTGTTTTCTTGTTGACGTTTTTTAAGCTGGCGAGTTTGTGCATGCAATGCTGCCCGAACGACTAAATCTTGGTCTGCATCGCGAATGGCAGTGAATAATAAAGTGTATTGGTATTTATCATCATCGCGCTTTTCAATCGCAACTAATTCGGTATAACAATATATCGCTGATGCTTCATGCTGCAAAAATAGTTTGGTTCTAAACGTTTGCCCTAATTCGTATACCTCAGCCGATGTGAGTTTTACGCCACCGCCACCATAACTATCACAATAATTTGCGTTATCTTCGGGCTGTTCAGAGGCCAGAATGTGGCTCATAATCAAGTCTATTTTACGTGATTGAGCTTGTAAAAATATGGCCAGCTCTTGAGCTATGTCACCTAAATTACGCAGTGGGCGTAATGTACTTTGCTCAAGTTCATTCACTTCATTTGCAAGCTTAAATAGGGCGGGAATATCGGCTTCAAGTTCAGCATGCGTTTTCGGCACAACATGTGGCTCAACAGCGTATAAGTTCACGCGGTTGCTTTCTTCTATCTGAAAGTATTGCTCAAATTCGCTTAATTTTTGATTTTTCATGCTGTACTCCACACATATTTAGTTAATATTAGCGCCGCAAAGCACAAATTACCAGTAATGAAATACTGACAAATGACTTATAAAAAAAGGGCAAACTTATTGTTTGCCCTTCGTTTTTTATAAGTTGCCTTCTTGCGTATCGACATGCTCTTGCTTATGGTGCGCAGCAATTTCATCAGCAAGCTCTTGCCTTGAACGTTTTTCAGTTAACTTACGCTCAGTCAGCCAATAAAAGAACAGAGGTACAAAGAACACTGCGAGGAAGGTAGCCGCCATCATGCCACCCATTACGCCTGTACCAACGCTGTGACGGGCTCCAGCACCGGCACCTGAGCTTAACACTAATGGTACAACCCCCAATATAAAGGCTAATGAGGTCATAATAATGGGTCTAAAACGTAAGCGAGCTGCTTCCAATGCTGCAGTACTTGCGCTCCACCCTTGTTGATGTTTCATTAGCGCATACTCAACGATTAATATGGCATTTTTACTCGCTAGACCGAGTAGGGTGACTAAGCCAATTTGGAAGTAAACGTCGTTAGTCATGCCTACCAGCCAAACAGCAATCAATGCACCAAACGTACCAAAGGGTAATGCTAGCATCACTGAGAGCGGTAATGACCAACGTTCATACAATGCTGCCAGAATTAAAAACACCATGATCACAGCAAGCCCTAGTGCAATACCCGTTGTCCCTGAACTGCGTTTTTCTTGGTACGCAGACCCTGTCCATTCGTAGGTCATGTTAGGGGGGAGCACTGCGTTTGCGATCCGTTCTACTTCGGCAATTGCTTGGCCTGAGCTATAACCTGGTGCTGCATTACCCATTAGTTTTACGGCTGGTAAGTTATTGTAGCGGTTTAAGTTCTCAGGGCCTCGGCTGTACTCAATTGTTGTAAACGCTGACAAGGGCACCATATTGCCTAGGTTGTTTTTAACATAGATACGTTTGATGTCATCAGGTTTCATTCTAAATTCAGCATCCGCAGACATAAGCACTTGCCATGCACGGCCAAACTTATTGAAGTCGTTTACATAATAGGTGCCTAGGTTACCAGCCAGTGCGGTAAAGGCATCGTCTATTTCAACCCCCATTGCACGAGCTTGCTCGCGGTCAACATCAACACGCAGTTGCGGGGCATCTGGGCGCCACAGAGTTTGAAGGCCACTAATGATAGGGCTCTTTTGTGCTTCTGCTGTCATTAACTGCATCGCTTGTTGCAGTTTATCAGGGTCACTGTCACCTTTGTTTTGAATATAAAACTCAAAACCACCTGTATTTCCCAGACCAAAAATAGCGGGGGGATTAAAGGCAAGTACCAGCGCTTCTTTTATCCCGGCTGTTTTCATAAACAATTCTTGAACAAGCGCTTTCGTGTCGACCTCGCGTTCATCCCAATGTTTTTGAGTGACAAACAAGGTTGCAGCGCTGTTTTTATATCCGCCACCGATAAAGTCAAAACCCGTAAATGCCACGACGTTTTCGTTGGCAGGGTTTGATTGCACCGCTTTAACAACTTGTTGAGTAACGTGCTCTGTACGCTCAAGCGATGAACCATCGGGTAAGAAAATAGCCGATATGTAATAGCCCTGATCTTCGTCTGGTACTAATGAACCGGGTGTGTTCTGCCACAGTCCGATTGTGGCAGCAATCATTGCAGTCATGAGTATTAAGCCGAGTAATCCACGACGCACCATAAATCCGACTGCACCAACATAACGGCTCGTAATTTTTGTGAAGGTTGCATTAAACCATAAGAAAAACCGCGCGGTTTGTTTATGCTCTTGTTTTAAGATTAGGACGCACAGTGCAGGTGTCATGGTTAGCGCAACTACGCCCGATAAGCTCACCGCAATAGAGATGGTGATCGCAAATTGACGGAACAATTCACCAGTTAAGCCGCCTAAAAATGCAATAGGCACAAACACAGAACACAGCACTAAAACGATTGCAACAACAGGGCCACTGACCTCACGCATTGCTTTAATTGCCGCTTCGCGTGCACTTAAGTGTTCTTCGTGCATAATACGCTCAACGTTTTCGAGTACCACAATGGCATCATCAACCACGATACCTATCGAGAGCACCATACCAAATAATGTCAATGAGTTAATCGAATAGCCAAGCATGTACATGCCGGCAAATGTTCCAAGCAGAGACACAGGCACAGCAAGGGTGGGGATTAATGTTGCGCGCCAGTTTTGCAAAAATAAATACACTACTAAAAATACCAGTACCATGGCTTCGAGCAGTGTTTTAACAACTTCACGAATAGAGACTTCAACAAAACGTGTCGTGTCGTAAGAAGTTAAATGTGAGAGACCGGTTGGAAACTGGCTTTTCATCTCTTCGATTACAGTATTTACTTCGTCTGCGACATCAAGCGCATTCGCGCCGGGTTGTAAGAAAATACCCAACAGGACCGCTTCTTTACCGTTGATTGTGCCTTTAAAGTTATAATCTTTGGACCCGAGCTCAACACGCGCGACATCCTTTAAGCGTAAGCTACTGCCATCTGGGTTTGAACGAATAATAATGTTTTCAAACTGTTCAGGCTCAGAGAGTCGGCCTTGTGCCGTTACACTATAAACAAGCTCTTGTGGTGAGGATGCAGTGGGGGTAGCGCCAATTTTACCTGCGGCATATTGGGAGTTTTGAACGCGAATCGCTCCGGCCACCTCTTCGACAGTCACGCCTAATTGACTCATAACATCAGGACGCAACCAAATGCGCATAGCGTAGTCTTTGGCACCAAAAATCTGCACACTCGTAGTGCCTGGAATACGTTTTACACGGTCTAGCACGTTCATGGTGACATAGTTTGATGTCCATAAACTTGAGCGAGAACCATCCGGTGAATAAAAGGCATGCACTTGTAAAAAGCTGGATGAACCTTTTTGAACAACCACACCTTGACGGCGTGTTTCTTCTGGTAAACGCGCTTCAACTTGTTTAACACGGTTGTTCACATTTACTGCGGCTTGGTCTACGTCTGTGCCAATTTCAAACGTGACTTCAATAGTGGTTGAACCTGCACTCGTCGAGGTTGATGACATATACATCATGCCTTCAACACCGGTGATCGCATTTTCAATTGGGGCAGCAACTGTTTGCTCAAGTACGTCTGCAGACGCACCTGGGTATGCAGCTGTTACTTGAACGACTGGGGGCGCAATTTCAGGGTATTGGGCAATGGGTAAACTGCGCATGGCAGCAAGACCTGCCAAAACGATGACAATAGATATAACAAACGCAAAAATAGGTCTGTCTATAAAATAACGAGAAAACATAAGGCTCCCTGTGTTTATTCTGCGTGGTTTGAGTTTGCAGGCGATTGGCCAACATTCACTGGCATACCAGGGAAGAAAATACGCGCCATTCCATCAACTATCACGTTATCACCTTCTTTTAGGCCACTTTTAATCAGCCAAAAGTTCTGATATTGCTCGTTATTTGGTTGTTTAACCCATTCTCCTACCGTTACGGGAGCCGGCAGGGCAACATCCATGCCTTGCTCATTTTTACTGACAACGTACACAAACTTACCGGTGCCGTTATCCAGTACAGCACGCTGTGGCACAATGATCGCATTTTTACGCACAGCACCACTTAACTCAATACGGACGAATTGACCAGGACGTAATTGAAAATCAGGGTTTGGAATAATCGCTTGAAATTCACTGGTGCCTGTATTTGGGTTAATACGCACATCTGAGAAGTTAACTTCACCTGTTTTGCCGTACACAGAGCCGTCTTGAAGTTTAATTTTTGTTTGCCAATGGCCTTGTTCAGGTAAGGTCAGAGAGCCATTTTGAACATCTTGACGCATTTGTAACTGCTCTCGCTCAGATAAACCAAAGCGGATACGGATTGGATCAAATTGTGTCATTTGTGTAAGCAATAAATCGGGTCCCGATACAAAGGTCCCTTCTGAGACAAATTCACGACCCATTACACCGGCAACCGGGGCTTTAACTTGTGCATATTCAAGGTTTAACTGCGCTTGTTTTAGGGCAACTTTCGCCGCCTCGAGATCTGTTTTTGCAATGTCGTAGGCTGAACTCGCATTATCGTAATCGCGTTGAGAGACAGATTTTTCTGCGCGTAATTTTGCTAAACGTTTTACATCTCTGTTAGCTTGTACTAACGCTGCATTGGCTCCATCAAGTGCAGCTTGAGCACGGTCAACCGCTAATTGATAAGGTTCAAGGTCGATAGTAAATAAAGAGTGGCCTTGTTCAACACGTTGACCTTCTTCAAAATTACGTGATTCAAGAATACCCGCAACGCGAGCACGAACTTCGACTTCTTTTGAACCAGACAACGTAGCAGGTAATTCGATAGTAAAGGGGGCATCTTGCGGTGTCATTGTCATTGTTGCTACCGCGGCAGGGTGCATTTGACTCTGTTGCTGCTGAGGTGCTTCTGAGCAACCTTGTAATAGTAAAGGTGCAGTTATAAAAAACAACGCAGATAATGATAATTTGGCAGACGCGAAAGGCAGGCGCATGTTTACTCCACAGTCCAATTGTTAAGTAGGTAAGCATAGAAAATAGCCTATACACTATCGAAAGGCGATACTATGCAGAAATTAAGCGCGTTTAGTTTATACCCAAATTAGCGAAAGGTACACCCTTTAGTTTACTTTTTACAGGTGAGATTAAGCAGAGAATTAAATGCTATCTTCACAAAGAGATAGCGCACATACAGTGTACTCTAATTGCGGGTTAGTTTTTAAATAATTTAGCCAGTTCACCTATACCAATTTGCTTAATGAAGTGAGCCATTTTGAGGCGATAAACGTCGTTGCTAACGAGGCAACAATGTCGTTATTTAGGTGTTCTCGGCAATTGCTCCTACATTGCTCTATCTCCTGCATCCATGCAGGCGTAAATCAGACATGTTTAGCGCAGATAGCGACAGGTCTATCCCTCAGAATGTTTCAGTATTATGACAGATTGGTATAATTGTATTGACTTGATAGTCTGGTTTTTTGCCTGTCGGCACAGTGGTTCACAGGAGGCTATATTAAGTTGTTTTGTAGTTTAGCAACTCGTAAAAACAAACTTTTTATGAGTTTATGAAATCTTTGTTTACGTGTGGAACAAAAATTTAACAAATACGCTTGTATTTATAATGAAAACTCGTACCCTAAAGTAATAAAAATAATAAAGGTGAGTTAGGGATGACGAAACACATTGGGGTAACATCAACGTTTGCTGAAATATCTAATAAACTAAGGCGCTTTGTATCTCGCATTGTGAGCCCAGATGATGTCGAAGACATAGTGCAAGAAACCTTTATTAAAAGTTATGAGGCTGATCTTAAGCAAAATATTGAATTTACGCACAGTTATATGCTTAAAACAGCGAAGCACTTAGCACTTAATCATGTAGCTAAATGGGATAATAAATACAAAGATTCATTGGATGAACAGCAGCAAGTTGAACGTCATATGCGCACAATGGCGTTGGAAGATGAAGTTACCTCTAAAGAGCGATTTTTGTTCTTTTGTCGTGTAACAAATGAATTGAGTCCACAAGTTAAAAAGTGTTTTATCCTTAAAAAAGTATATGGTTTGAGCCAAAAGGAAATTGCTAAAGAAATGAACCTAAGTACGAGCACTGTTGAAAAACATATCGCTAAAGGATTGTTACATGCGCACCGTGCGATGAAAGCCCACGATATTCAACAAAACAATTACTCTGAAACAAACACATTTACAGCCAAAGAGGTGAATAAATGAGTAATGTTCACCCATTTACCTCACACGACATGATTCAAGCGCAGGCAAGCCGTTGGATAAGCGCGATTGACCGTGGCTTATCAGATGAGGAAGTTAAACAATTACAAGTTTGGGCAAGTCAAAGCCGAGCGCATCAGGATGCATTGTTTGAGTTAGCACAATTATGGGATGAAATGAGTGTGCTAAATGAATTAAGCAGTTTGTTTCCACATAAAGCGCCTACAAAACAAAGTACTTCATTTGGGATGGCTACCGCTGCGAGCTTTTTAGTGGTGATGCTACTTGGTTGCATCATGTTAATCTATTCAAGCTATTGGCATTCAGCTGAAAACGATCATGCTAAATTTACAAAAATTTACCGAACAAAAGTCGGCGAACAAGCCACCTTTGTCCTGCCAGACAGTACTATTGTTCAGTTAAATACCAACACAAATCTTGAAGTTGCATACACAGGTAATCGTCGCCAACTCATTTTGAATCGAGGTGAAGGACGATTTAATGTTGCAAAAGATGCGAGTCGTCCATTCACTGTGATAGCGGGTGATAAATCGTTTACAGCATTAGGCACTGTGTTTAACGTGCAGCGGAACACGGCATCAGATCTAGAACTCGTTGTAACAGAAGGCAAAGTGATGATTGCCGACCCCAGTACTCAGGTTGACGCCACTGATTTTAATCGTCTTAAAGATGCAACAGACACCAGCAACGATATTAAAAAGCTTAAAGCGAATGTTGTTGTTTCAGGTGAAAAAGCATTGATTAAACACAGTAAAACAGAGCCAATAAAACAATTATCAGCAGATGATGTGCAACGTGATTTAGCGTGGCAACATGGCATGCTTATTTTTAATGGTGAACCTCTCAGCGACGCATTACAGGAAGTGAGTCGATACACAGCAACACGCTTTGAACTCCTTGACCCTGAACTCTCAACATTGAAAGTGGCGGGAGTATTTAAAGCTGGCGACATTAAAGGCTTACTTGATTCTTTGGCCGCTAACTTAGCTGTTGAACATCAACGATTAGGTGAACATCGTGTTACTTTGACCTTAGCGACTAAAAGTTAATATTGCCTATGAGAGCACACTTATTTCATGCAGTTAATGGTGCAGACGCTGCTTGTCATAAAAAATTAAACACAAAAAAATTAAATTTATGTAGTGGATTTTTCTTTCTCAACTGTTTGGTTAAGTTGCGCAGTAAACATGTGTATTTGTTACCAGCGGCCTGTTTTGTTTATGGACTGAATGTAAGTCAAACAGTCATCGCTGCTGAAAAACAAATGCTGCAATTTGATATTAAAGCGCAACGAGCTGATTTGGCTTTGATTGAATTTGCAAAGCAAACCGACCAAACAGTCATATTTTCGTTCGATTTAGCAAAGCAATATCAAGCGCAATCTGTGTTTGGTTTTTACACCAAATTAGATGCGTTAGATGCCATGCTAAAAGGCACTGAGCTCGATGCGGTTGTTGATCAAAATGGTTTACTGAGTATAAAACTCAAACAAATCAATAGGAAAGATAACAACATGAAAAACCTTTCAGGGATCAGCGCTGCAGTCGTGCCGTTACTGCTTGCTTCGAATACACAGGCGGTAGCTGCTGATCAAGCTGCACAGGAAAATATTGAGAAAATAGCTGTCGTGGGTAGCCGTGTCGCAGGGCGTTCAGTTGAAGATTTACCTGTACCGGTAGATATTTTAAGCGCAGAAGCACTGGAAAATACAGGTCAAACTGAGGTTGGCCGTATGTTGCAAGCCATTGCGCCTTCATTTAACTTTTCCAGCTCGTCTATCAGCGATGGTACAGATGCGTTAAGACCAGCAACATTGCGCGGTTTAGGGCCTGATCAAACGTTAGTTCTGATTAATGGTAAGCGCCGTCATCAGGCAAGTATTATTCATATCAATACCTCTGTTGGTCGTGGTACGGCCGGTACAGACATGAATGCGATTCCTGCTGCATCTATCAAACGTATTGAAGTCTTGCGTGATGGTGCCGCAGCACAATATGGTTCAGATGCGATTGCGGGCGTTATCAACATCGTATTAAAAGACGCAGAAGAAGGCGGTAAAGCGGCGATTAATTATGGTGAGTACTCAGAGGGCGATGGCGAAACAGTTAATATCGATTTTAATAAAGGGTTTGCGTTAGGCGACGAAGGGTATTTAAATACGACGATTAATTATCGAGATCGTGCGCCAACAAACCGTGCAGGCTTACATGGTTCATGTCAGTTTTATGGCTGTACTGAACTTGAAGATGGCACATTACTCGCGGGCGATCCTCGTGAGCTAACAGCCCCGCGCGATACTTTTAGAATTGGTGATGCAGATTCACAGCAATTTGCCCTCACAGTTAATACAGGCTATGAACTTGCTGGTGGTGAGCTTTATGGTTTTATTACTTATTCGAACCGTGAAAATGAATCAGCTGCATTCTTCCGTCATAATGCCAATGCAAGTGGTAACCCTGTTTTACAAGATGGCGATGCAACCATTCCTATGGGGTTTCTACCAAAAATTAACACAGTGATCGATGACGTGTCCTACAATGTTGGTTTCAAAAAATCATTTGATAATGACGCGAGTATTGATTTGTCATACACCTATGGCGAAAACAGCATCGATTACACCACAAGCGATACGATTAATGGCTCGTATGCTAATTACCTTCGTTATGAGCAAGGCTTAACGGCTGACGAAATTCGAACTACGATCCCGCGTTCGGCGTATGCCTATGGTCTTGAGTTATCACTACAAACACTGAATCTTGACTACACCAAAGATTACGAGCACTTTTCGCTGGCGTTGGGTGCTGAGCTTCGTACCGATGAATTTCGCATCCTAGAGGGAAGTGAGTATGCGTATCGTGATTACGATACAGTTGATGGGGTAAGTATTTATGCAGGCCTTAATGACGGCATAGGAAGTGTTGATGCTGCAAGTGGTGCTCAAGGGTTTGGTGGTTCCGATCCGGCCTCGTCAGTGGATGAGTCACGCGATGTCATTTCATTTTATTTAGACGCCGAAACGTATGTAATTGATGATGTGATTATCTCAGGTGCACTTCGTTACGATAACTATAAAGGTTTTGGCGATACCGTTAACTTTAAACTGGCGGGTAACTGGTCAATCACTGAAGATGTTTCGTTACGTGGTGCTGTGAGCACAGGATTCAGAGCGCCTTCAATGCAGCAGTTGTACTTTAATAACGTAAGCACACAGTTTGTTGTTGGACCAAATGGTGACTTAATTGCAGAGCAAGTGGGCACCTTTAGAAACGACAGTACGCTGGCGCAATCTATTGGTATTCCTAAACTTAAAGAAGAAAAATCGCAAAATCGTAGTTTAGGGATTGTTTACAACGTCACAGATAACATCAACCTGACTATTGACTACTATGCGATTGATATCGATGACCGTATTGTGATCAGTAATCGTTTAGGGAAAGGATTATCCGACACATTAGATGCAGCGTTAGAAAGCGCTGGCGCGGGAGCTGGACAGTTCTTCTTAAATGGCGCTGATACAGAAACCGAAGGGGTTGATTTAGTCGCAACGTGGAATACCGAGGGCCTTGGTGGAACACTTGATTTTACTTTTGCTGCTAACTTTACAAAAACGGATGTCGTTGATTTATTCACCCCTGCAGGCAGTGGGCTTGAAACGATTCCGGTTGAAGATGTGTTTTCTGCGCAAGAAACATCGATTATTGAAGAGTGGCAACCCGAAGACCGCATTAACTTAAGTGCACTTTACCGACTAGAAGACTGGACGGTCAATTTATCACTTAATCGTTACGGTGAGTACACGGTAGAAGATGGAGGTCGCCAAACGTATGGCGCTGAAATCTTAACTGACGTAAAAGTTAACTACTTCTTTAACGAAAATCTGTCGTTTAATATTGGTGCAAACAACTTATTTGATGTTTACCCCGATAAGAATACCATTGGTAATTCGCGTTCGGGTACCATTGTTGATGCAAATGGAAACACTATTGTTTCAAGCCCGGGTGTGTTCACTTATTCACGTCGCTCAGCACCCTTTGGCTTTAACGGTGCGTACTACTACGTAGGCGCAGAATATAAGTTCTAAAAATCCTATCGATTCCTTTATTATTTAACCTTCAAAGGGCCGTTAGGCCCTTTTTTAGTTATAGAGACGTGCTTATAGAGATTGGAACATCTTGATATTGTTTTATTTTATCAAGCAAGGTGACTAAGGTTTTGTGGCTGCTTTGCTCACTTGCAGTTACTTGCACCTGTGTCATTTCAAACTGTGCGGCAAATAACGCGAGGTTAGCTATAATTTGCTCTGGTGTTATAAGTCGGTTTGCAAAGTAAATACTGTCGTTTTCAGTAATAGTAAATTGCGCTTGTTTTTTTGGGTTTTCAAGAGTTGGTTTTGCTAAAGGGCGATTGACTTCTATAGCGCGCTCTTTAACAAATGAGGTTGTAACGATAAAAAATATCAGCAATATAAATACAATATCGAGCATCGGGGTCATATCTACATCAGCGTTTGCAGTGGTTTTTTTAGGTTGTTTCACCATAATTAGGTCCTTGTTGTTTTTGACCAAGCCACAAAATTTACGATTAAGTGGACTAGCCATAGTCGTGTTAAGAACACGGATTATTTTTAAAATGCTGGGCGCCACAGCCATTTTTCGGATCCTAAATTTAAAGTTAGCAGCTTTTAAAAATACTGTAGTTAAATAAATATTCTAAGTTTATTAAATGTTTGTAGCGTTTTTGTTAGTAAAAATATTTATTAACTTTGATGAAATCATTTCGAGGTTTGTCAGGTCATTGTTGTTGGAACTAAGTTTAAAGGATGGATAAATGCTAAAAATTAAGTCTTTAGTTTGTGCTATGTGCCTTGTTTTACCGACAGCAAGTTTTGCTGAGCAATCAGTTAACGGGCAAGATTTCATAAATTTATTTGAGAAGCTTTCAGGTAAGCAGCCCGGAATTAGAAAAGGTCACGCCAAAGGTGTATGCGCTGTGGGCACATTTACACCTAATCAAGCAGCAAAACAGTATTCAATCAGTCCTTTATTTAACGCACCGTCAAAAGCAAATATTCGTTTTTCTATGGGTGGGGGTAACCCTAATGCTGATGAAACATCACGTTCTCCGCGAGGAATAGGGGTGCAGTTTGTGCTAGAAAATGGGGATGTGCACAATATTGCAGGGCTAACTACGCCAGTATTTGCAGGTAACAGCCCTGAAGCATTTTTTGGTTTGCTAAGTACCTTAGTACCTGACGAAAAAACAGGTGAAATCGATTTTGCAAAAGTGAAAGCATACAGAGAGCAAAACCCGAGTACGTTAGGACAATTTAATTGGCTACAAAGCCATAACCCGCCAGCATCGTATGTGTCTTCACGTTATTTTGGTGTGCATACCTTTTACATGGTTGATGAAAAGGGCACTAAGCAAGCTTTTAGATGGACCATGGTGCCAGAAGCGCAAGAACAAGTACTAACTGAAGAACAAATGAAAGCATTACCTAAATCATTTCTTGCTAAGCGACTTGAAGAGGATTTAGCGAAAGGGAAAGTTCATTACCGTTTTCAAGCTGAATTAGCCGAGCCGGGTGATGCATTAACGGATCCTTCAGTGCAATGGCCTGCTGATCGCAAAACAGTTAATTTAGGAAAGCTCACGATAGAATCCACGGGTGAATCAGGGTGTGATTTAACTAATTACGACCCAAATCTGCTTTCACAAGGCTTTATGCCAAGTGAAGATGAAGTGTTAAAGCTGCGCTCAACTGCTTATGCTATTTCATTTTCAAAACGTATTACTGGGCAATAACGTTCTTTAAATTTTCAATATGAAGCCCAGTTATGCTGGGCTTCATATGATTAGCAGTTAATGCTTTTTCATTTTACTCATTTCGGCATGACAGCTTTGAATAGTTAGCAGGGTTTTTGATAACGCTGCTTCACAGTCGTGGGGTTGAGGTTTTTTGAGCGCACTTTTTATTTCTGCGAGTGTTTTGTCTTCGACTTCTTCAAGCTCACTGACGTAGGTTGCATCTTTGTCTGCACCGAGTTTAGTGATTAAAGATGTGTAAGCTTTACGAGCTTCTACCGCAAAGTCTGAGCCATTTTCACGGTGACCTGTTTGGTTGATGGCGTATGGCTGTAAACGTTCAATACTTACTTTACGGGCATCGATCATGCGCTGAAATAACGCGACGATACTGGGGTCTGAAACTTTTTCCTGTGCTTTTTCATAAAAATCGATACCACTATTCATAACTTGAATGATATCTGCAATATGATGAACGTCATGTCCTTGATGTGTTTGCATAATGACCTCTCTAATAATATAGACTGAATTAAAACAATGCTCTCTACATGAAGCAAAGCATGTTCCAATCCCTAACATAAAAGTATTATCATTAATAATCAGAGTGTTACATTTTTATTTTGAGATAAAGAGAGTTTGGTACGCCCATATAAAAAGGCGTACCAGCAATAATTACAGGTTAATAGGTAAAATATTACTTAAGCTCATTGGCCACTTCAGCTACTTTTTGTCTAAGCCAAATATGGCTGGCATCACGGTGTAAAAGAGGGCTCCAAATCATGTCGAGTTCAAAAGGCGGAATAGGGAAAGGTGGCTCAAGAATTTTTAATCCCGGATCATCTAAATAAATATTCGCCGCTTTTGATGGCAGTGTGGCCACTAAATTCTGCTCTTTAGCCAGGTGAATGGCGACATGATAGTTTCGAGTAAAGGTTGCAATATTCCGGTGCTTACCAAAATGAGCAAGCGCTTCGTCTACCCAACCTAACTTTTGGACATCTTTTGGATCCATACCTACGCCAACACCAAAACCTGTTTTACTTACCCAAATATGGCGCGCTTTTAAGTAACTATCGAGACTGAAGTCTTTAATAATAGGGTTGTCGGCTTTTACTAAGCAGCAAAAACTGTCTTTCCAAATTTGTTTGTAGTGAAACGATTGGGGTAAGTTTTCAAAGCGGTTAATTGCCATGTCGACCTTGCCGTTTTCAACGTCATGAAACGTAACGTCACTGGGGGTCAGGATATCAAGCGTGGTGTCAGGCGCTTCTTCGTGTAACTTACTAAGTAGTTTGGGCGCAAGGGTACTGGCCGCATAGTCACTGGCCATAATACGAAATACACGTTTGCTTTGAGATGCTTCAAATTCACGGTTAGGAGCGAGTGTTTCTTCTAACGTCATTAAAATACCGCGTATGACAGGTTGTAGCTCTTTAGCACGCTCTGTCGGCACCATCCCTTCACTGGTGCGTACCAAAATCGGATCATTAAATAAATTTCTCAGGCGCTTTAAACCGTTACTCATTGCGGGTTGTGTAATGCTTAACTGATTAGCCGCTTTGGTTACATTGCACTCTCTGAGTAATGTATCTAGGTAAACAAGTAAGTTTAAATCTATTTTACTTATATTCATTCTGTGTCCTTGGTGTTTACCAATAATGGATAAATCGTTGTGCAGCAGGGTAAGGGTAAATGTGGCTTACCACGCCTTGCTTAATATTATATTGAGCTTGTCGCCAATAAGCGGGGTCTTCAAGCTCTGGGTGTGTACTTAATAAATAGTGTTTGTACACAGGGTTAGCCGTAACAAAGGTGCACAATTGCTCAGGAAATACGTCTTGCGGTGCCACTGAATAACTTTGCTCATTCGTTAAGTAGTCATCGTATGACTTGGCTTTTGGTAAGGCACGAAAGTTCATATCAGTTAAATATTGCACTTCATCGTAGTCATAAAAAATAACGCGGTTATGCTTACTTACCCCAAAGTTTTTCAATAGCATGTCGCCTGGAAATATATTCACGGCTATCATTTCTTTTAATGCTTGACCATATTCTTCAATGGCTTCAAATGCTTGTTGTTCACTGGCATTTTCAAGGTATATGTTTAATGGTGTCATGCGCCGCTCAATATATAAGTGTTTTATGATCAGCCAGTCACCTTCAATAATCATTGAAGAGGCGATTGTTTTATGCAGCTCTGCTAACAATTTACTATCAAAACGACTCAGAGGAAATACGACGTTAGAATACTCTATAGTATCGGCCATGCGTCCGACACGATCATGACTTTTAACTAATTGATAGCGTTTAAGCACGGTATCGCGCCCAAACGGTTTGCTTTCGCCAAAGGTGTCTTTAATCACTTTAAACACATAGCCAAAGGATGGCAGAGTAAATACCATCATCACCATACCCGGTGTGCCAGGGGCAATAACTAATTGATCGTTTGAGTTATTTAAATGCTGTAAGAACTCACGATAAAACTCGGTTTTACCTTGCTTATGAAAGCCAATTGCATTGTAAAGCTCTGCCAATGTTTTGTTGGGCATTAGTTGATTTAAAAAACGAACTAATGCAGAAGGAGCATGTGTTTCAACCATAAAATAGGCGCGGGCAAAACCAAAGATAACCCGCATTTGCGATGATTTCGTCAGCAACGCATCAAGGTATAAGCCTTTATCCTCATGGTGTAAAACAGCAATGATAAAAGGTTGTACGCCACTTTCAGACACCACTCGGCCAACAATGTAAGCGGCTTTATTTCGGTAAAAAGGGGCTTGAAGGATATCAAAGCGCATGTGCCACGCTTGGTGGTGTGTATCGGGAGCTTGCTTATAAAACGCCTTAACCAACAATCGAATATCACGCTCAAGGTCCACAAAAGGGGCTTTAAAGTCAAATTGATTAATAATTTTACGTATTGTGGGTCTTAGCCCATCTACGACAGGAAAATAACTGCGATATTCAGCTTCCATTGGGAGGGCGGGAGCATCTGCGAGAGTGGCTTTTACAAATATAAAGTCGTTATTAAAATAGCGGCGGTGAAATAAGCGACAAAAAACGGAGTTATAGAAAGTTTCAGCCAGCTCGGCTTGTGGGTGAAAGCTTAAAAATTGTTGGTATATTTGTTTGGTTTCGAGCCAGCAAGTCTGATTGAGCTCAATAATTTGTTGTTCATTCAGCGATTTTAGCTTGGTAATGGTTTCGTTAACCCGATCATCATAATGGCTAATTCTGAGCTTACTAATTTCATTAATTTTTTGCCAATCTCGGTTGGCAAATGCGATAGGGGCTTTGGCTGTTATTGCTTGGAAGAGTTTATAGTGATTACGAAAGCCAGATAAAATTAACTCCGCAATATGTTGTGGCTGCATACAAACTCCTTCGAAACGGCTGAAATGTCGTGTTTAGAGCATTAACTCTATCCGTGTTAAGAATATGTTATTTATTAGTGAAACCCAATAGTAAAGTTAATTAATTATAGCGTGCTAATTTTTTTTCTAAGTCAGCCAGCTTTTTATTAGCCTTTTTTACGTCTCGTTGGTATTGCTTATTGATACTGTTTAGCTGCTTTTGTATGTCTTTGCTGATTTGCTTGCTTTGTGAATCAGACAAAATGCGGTTAAGCCGTTGCTCTTGTTGGTACTGCGCTCTGTCACGTTCGCGACTTAAAATGTCTAAACGATGTTTTTGACTACGAATTTCGGCTTCTAATCGCTTTATTATTTGTTCTCTTTCCAGTTCATTAAGTTGTTTAACATAATTATCAGGTGCTTGTATATCAGGATCAGTTACTGTAATGCGGTGTTTAGTTGCGCGATTCCCACAAGGAAATTGGCTAAATACGGTGCCTTTGTCAGTTACACATTTATAGTATTCCGCCGCTGTAAGTGCGGGAGAAAAGGTAATGAAAAGAGAGGGAAATAACGCGGTGATTGTGGCTTTCATGACATCCGTGTCCTTACTTTAATACGTGTTATTAAATATAATAAAGCCAGCTCGTATAGCAAATAATCAAAAGGGCTAAGGTGTATAGCGTTTTAGTTTTTTAATGCTTTGAACTAAAAAGGGTACATCAAGTCGCTGCTCTATTGCAAAGCCCTGAGCTGCAGAGATGTTTTTAAAATTACCATCCGAGTCAATTAAAGTAATTCTATCTTTCTTAAATGCAATAAACACATTTTGAGAGTAGTTTACGCCGGTATCATCATGGCGTTTATATAAATTACTGCCTAGCATGCTTTGTTTCGCGAGCGTTTGGCAATTTAAATAATGCCCAACACTGGTGGCTATTATGTCACTTGGTTGAATAAGCCCGTCTGTTTGCACAACTTTTTTATCTGAGCTGTACAGGCGAGACGTAGTCACAATGCCGTTGCTATGCTGAGCAAGGCTAAATGCGAAAACAGCGTGTGCATTATTACGCACTGTGGTTGTTTCATCTGCGCTGACAAGTCTTATTGATGAGTCTTCATTGGTTGAATTGATAAATTCAAATTGTTCGAAGCCCTCTACCTGTAGTGAGCGAGATTCGCTTAACCAAACAGGCGACTGCTGTTTTTCAAATATAGGTGATTTGTAAAAAGCCGGTAAGCCATAAACCAGGCTAAATAACGTATCTTCAACTTCAATAGGTTGTAAGAATAAATCAGTTTTACGTAAATTTGGTTGAGTATTTACAAAGCTTTCAAGGGCGTCGTTGTTTGAAAATACTAAAATATCGATTTTTGCTGTAGTTTCATCAACACATTGTGCTGGAGGCGTCGGTGCTAAATAATCAATATTGTGCGGATCTAGCCTAACATCATGAGCTTCTTTATAGCTGTCAAGGTCAAGTAAATCGTTTTTAGCCAGCAGGCTTTTTGCAGTTGTTGGGTACGATAATGGCAGTACATTATCTTGCTTAGTAATATCAAATTTTAAATTAGCATCGGCCCAAATATGAATACTGTGACTAAGAGCAAAACACACTAAGATTGTGCTCGTAGCATAACGTGCGAATTTATACTGTTTTAAGCGTGCCAGATGATGCCAAGTGTAATTACTGACTAATAACTGGAAAGCTAAAATGAGTAGTACGATACCGCCCGCAAAAATAGTCGTGAGTGCAGGGGAGTCTGTAAGACGATGCCACAATAACGACACAATCTCAGGTAAAGCTGATGAATTCAAATGATAGCCTAGGTTGAAATAAACGTAGGCATCAAGTGTCAGCAGTGATGCACCAAAGGTCGCAATTACAGCGGCCATCCCCCGAATATGTCGAGGGTAAGGAAACACCAAACTCAGCGGAAATATCGTCAGAACAAAGGCAATAAACGTAATAAAGCTTGTGTGGCTTAACCAAGTTACAAACATGTACAGGTAACCCACAAAAGTAGTGGGGGCACTGTCGGCAAATAAATAACTTAAGCTGATAAACAGCAGTAAACCTATATTTGCGAAGGTGAACCAATGGCCCCAACTAAGAAGCTGACTTACTTTTGATGAAAATTGACTTTGTTGCGATAAATTCATAAATCTTATTTAACCGACTGCGCTAATGCTTTGGCAAAGTTGTCGGCAACCGCTTGTCTTTTCTCTGAAGGTACATGCTCTTTTAAAATATGCGTGATAGAATTTCCTAAACACATAAGGCTTAAATCTACAGGCGCTTTATGCTCTGTAAGTACATCAATCAGCTGATCAACGATTTGTTCTACTTGCTCATTAGAATATTTTGATATGATAGGCATCAGTTGGTTCGATAAAAAGAGTTATATTCCCGTATTTTAACACCAGAGGCGTGAAAAACAAAGATGACAATAGATGTTAAAAAATTAGTCGTTCATTATGTAGACAAAAAAGACGACGATACTGAAATTCATTTACGCAATGATGAAATGGTTGTTAACGACAAAGTCGCTGTATTCATAGAACAGCTTCACCATGCTTACAATGGTAAACCGGGTAAAGGGTATTGTGCATTCAGTGGCGAGAAAAACAGTGTTGTAGCTTCTGCAATGCAGAGCTATCGAAACAATGAGCTGGGCTTTTGGCATATGACTGAGCAGGCCACAAATGTATTAAAAGAAGAGCTAAATAAGTATGCGTTTAACGAAACTGGTTATTTAGTTTTTTGCCATTATCAATATGTTGCAAGTGATTATGTGTTAATTGCGCTGATCAATATTAAAGAACATTATTCAATTACTTCGGAACTTGATTTAGCGTCATCGCGTCACTTAGATATCTCACGCATGCAATTAGCTGCGCGTGTCGATTTGACAGCCTGGGACACGCAAGCGGAAGATAATCGCTATATTTCTTTTATTAAAGGGCGTGCGGGTCGTAAGGTTGCGGATTTCTTTTTAGACTTTTTAGGTTGTGAAGAGGGTATTGACCCTAAACAACAAAGCCAAGTAATGCTTAACGCCGTTGAAGACTACTTATCAGAGCAACAGTTTGATAAATCAGAAAAAGATGAGCTTCGTAAACAAGTTTTTGATTACTGTAATGACTGTGTGACCACAGGTGAAGATGCCAACGTTAAAGAATTATCGGCGACATTATCTAAAAGTGATGACAGCCCATTTGACAGCTTTTGCCAAGAACAAAACTATGATTTGGAAGACTCGTTCCCTGTTGATAAAAAGACGGTAACGAGCATGGTTAAGTTCTCTGGTATGGGTGGTGGCGTAAGTGTGAGCTTTGAGCGCAAACACCTTGGCGAGCGCGTTACATATAATGAAGCAACAGACACACTTGTGATTAAAGGTATTCCACCTAACCTAAAAGACCAACTGCAACGCTTTATGGAGCAAGAAGAAGGTTAAATAAAGTCATGCGTTAAGGCATTAGACAGTTGGGTAAACCTCGACAAAATTGACAGACTTTTGGCCCAGTTACTGCTGGGCTTTTTATTGTTTAATAATTAAGGCTTGCAGTAATACCATTAATCCGCAAAAATACTTAATCATTTTGAGTGATTAAACCAGTCGCTACCTGCGTTAAAAATTTCTGATTTAGAACAACTAAATAACTAAATTTTTGCCTTGTTATCAACGCGGTTTTATTGCCTCAAAATAGACTACTTAATTAAGCGTAATGGTATAAGACAGTTTATTATTGTGTATTAATCGTTTAGGGTATTATCGGTCATTATTGGTAAAAATCTGGCGTATACCTAAGGATGAATAGGGACTTTTCTAAGGCGCTTCACTACAAAAAGTGGGCAAATACTCAATTGCTTGATTTAGGAGAGCAGCAGTTTTCAGGGCTTCCAGAAAGTGATGCTACCTTTTTCGTCAGAATTTTAAATCACACAACTGTCGTCGATAGCCTATTTATTAGCCGAATTTTGAGAGAACCTGAAAAATACAGTGATGATAATACCGTTGAAACACCAACATTTTTAGAGTTGCGCAAGAGAGTAAATGAAAATGACTCATGGTTAGTTCAGTATTCTAAAACAGTATAGCAAGAAGAACTAGAGCGGGTTGTTTCATTTAAATTTGTTGATGGTGATACAGGGCCACGGCGGGATCGCACTTTGTAAAAAGGCTTTAACATCCGCCTCTTTTCTGATCTAATAACGCCCACATTGTCACTATCTACTTGTTAATTATGTCGTTATTTAGCCACCTTGAACTTGTGGAAGATAAGCGTTCTTTCA